>JAQGHP010000677.1 GCA_028288775.1 Phycisphaerales bacterium
TCCCCGACTTCTCCACCGACGGCAGCGACACGCTCTACTCGGCAGTCAACCTCGTGAATTACATTCCCGGGCATGTCAGTTTTCAAATCGGCGACACGTTCACCATTACGAACGGAAAGAGCGCCGCCCTGCCGGGATTTGTCTTTGGGACCTCGGACATCCTGATGGACGCCACCTCGCCGGACGGGTTTGGCAACACAAGCCCCTTTACCGGCACGATTACTGTGGCGGGCGAGAATGACCCGAGCTCTTCGATTCCCCTTCCGCCTCCCGTCTCAGCGGGCTTGGTACTGATGGGCGGCCTATGGGCGTTGCGTTGGCGTTGTGCACATCAAGGGGGACGAGTTCTTGACCGAGCAGCCGCCGAAGGCAGATGACAAGGAAGAACCCAAGAAGTGATGAGCATTCGCTTCCGGCTCCGGAGGCGGGTGAAATCCAACGAGGCGCTAAAGTAGCGACACCGGATCAACATCCACCGCGATGCGCTCATTCCGCGCCAGCCCCCCCTGCTGCCGCACGGCGGCGAGCACCTTTTGCAACGGCATTGCGCTCGCGGCGGTCATGACGAGCTGGCTGCGGTGATAGCCTGCAATCCGGCTGATCGCGCAGGGCATGGGGCCTTTCATTCTTACTTCGTTGCCGGCTGCGTTGATTGCCTCGGTGAACTTGGCGGCCAGCTCTTCGGAGTGCTTGTGGAGCTTTTGCTGGTCCTGGTCGCGCATGACGATCCTCACCATTCGCGCGAAGGGCGGTAGGCCGACGTCGCGGCGGCTTTTCAATTCGGTTTTGGCGAAACCGACGAAGTCCTGGCGGATGGCGGCCTGGATGGTCAGATCGTCCGGTAGGAAGGTTTGAAGGACGACGCGGCCGGCGGCGTCGCCGCGGCCGGCGCGGCCGGCTACTTGCGTGATCAGTTGGAACGTGCGCTCGGCGGCGCGGAAGTCGGGGAGGGCCAGGGCGGTGTCGCCACTGATGACGCCGACGAGCGTGACGTTCGGGTAGTCCAGGCCCTTGGCGATCATCTGCGTGCCGAGCATCACCTGTACCTCGCCTTTGGCGAAGCGGCCGAGCAGGGCCTCGTAGTCTTTCGAGCTGCGCATCGAATCGCTGTCCACGCGGGCGAATTTCAGGTCGGGGAATTTGCGCGCGATTTCTTCCTCGACGCGCTGGGTGCCCAGACCGAAGAGGCTGAGCAGCTTGCCGCAGTGCTCGCATTTATTGGGGAGCGGGTTGACGGCCAGGCAGTAGTGGCAATGGAGCTGCCCCGTGTGCACGCCCTCGGCGAGCGTCGCACCGTGCGCGTGGGCGGCGGCGGAGCGGTGGTAGGTCATCGTCGCATCGCAATACTTGCACTGCACGGCGTTCTGGCAGGAGGCGCAGTAGACGAAATTCGAGTACCCGCGGCGATTGAGCAGGAGGATCGCCTGGTGGCCCGCGTCGATCGTCGTCCGCAGCAGGTGCTCCAGCCGCTGCGAAAGCAGATGCACCCCCCGGCGGAATTTGTTTTCAACCTTCATGTCCACCAGTTCCACATGCGGCATCTGCAACCCGCGAACGCGACGAGGGAGGTGGAGGAGGGAGTACGGAGAAGCGGACGCGGGGACGCGGGGACGCGGGGACGCGGGGAGGGAGGGGGGATTGCAAATTGCAAATTGCAAATTTGAAATTTCAAATTTAGGAGCGGTCGGAGGGGCGGGCTGAAGCGCGGGTTGCTCCGATGACTCGCCTTCTCCAATTTGCACTTTGCAATTTGCACTTTGCACTTTGCAATCTCCCCCCTCTTTCCCCGCGTCCCCGCGTCCCCGCGTCCCCGCGTCGTTTGCACTCTCCCGCGCCTGCACGCGGTAGTACGTTTCCAGCGACGGCGTCGCGCTGCCCAGCAGCACGGGGACGCCTTCGATCTGGGCGCGCTTGATGGCTACGTCGCGGCCATGGTAGCGAGGGGCGGTGTCCTGCTTGTAGCTGGCTTCGTGTTCTTCATCCACGACGATCACGCCCAGGTTCGGGATCGGAGCGAAGACCGCCGAGCGGGCACCGACTACCACCTGCGCATGGCCCAGGGAGATTTGCTGCCAGAAACGATGGCGCTCGGTGGCGGTGAGGCCGCTGTGGAGGATTGCGACGCCGGTGAAGCGGGCCGTAAAACGGCGGACGGTTTGCGGCGTCAGCGCGATCTCCGGCACCAGCACGATCGCCCGCCGGCCCTGCTTCACCACCTCGCGGATGCATTGGAGATAGACCTCGGTCTTGCCGCTGCCGGTTACGCCCAGAAGCAGGTTCACGGAGAACCCGCCTTCGGTCATCCGCGGGAGCAGTGCGTCGAAGACTTTCTGCTGGTCTTCATTGAGGCCGATGTCGGGCTCGTTGCCGGCGGATGGCTGCATGTCGGCGGTGAGGCCGGGGAGATCGACTTCGGGTGTGACAGTGATGAGCCCCAGTCGCACGAGCTTGCGGACGGTCGGGACGGTGGCCCCGGATTCGCCGGCGAGGCGCACCAGATCGATCGATTCGTCCGGTTGCAGTTGCAGCAGGCGGGCGAGAATCGAACGACGCTTGGGGGCGCGGGTTTTTTCGAGGATCTCCTGCACCTTTTCGCGGTCCATGGCGAGGCGGACGATTTGCGAATAGCCCAGGCCCACTTTCTTGCGCACCGCCGCGGGCAGCACCGCCTCCAGCACGCCGCCCAGTGGGCAGCAGTAATAGCGGCTCATCCAGCGCGCGAGTTCCATCAATTCGGGCCCGACGAGCACGCGCTCGTCGTCGATGTTCAGCATGCGCTTGATGCGCGGGTAGGCGGTGGTCGGGTGAATGGAGACCACGTACCCGAAGGCGGGGCGGTTTCCCTTTCCCAGTGGCACGCGCACGCGCTGGCCGACTTTCAGGGATGCCACCAGCCCCGCGGGAACGGCGTAATCGAGGGAGCGGTCGATGCTCTGCTCAAGGGCGATCGCGGCGAAAGGCCCCGTGTGCGGAGGCTCGGCGGGCTCGGCGGCCGGGGGCTCGGGCAGTTCGCGGAATAAGGTGGGCGTGTTCATCGGCTCGCCAGCCTCACGGTGGAAGAAGACAACGGATTGTGTTAACGTCCCGAACGCAACCATTATATGGTACATTGGCTCGTTAGGAAATAGTTCGGTTTTTCGGCGACAATGGCTTCGATTTGATGAATTTCCATGGGCCCGCAAATCATGAATGAAGCGCCCCTTCCCGATGCACCCCCCCCTGTCGACCCGGCGGATGCGTCCGTTTTCGGCCCCCGGCGGATCACCCAGGCTTTGGTAATCCTCACCGCAGTCATCTCCTGCCTGATCTTTCGGGCCGCGGCCCGTTTCCTTCACTTTCCAAGCGAGCCGGGCTTCCACGGCGTCATCCTGCAATCGCCGGGGATGCAGCCGGGCGCGGCCGTCGTGGGATTGGTGCTGCTCGTCGTTTGCACATTGCTGGGAACCCTGCTGCTGGGTCGGCGATGGTACCTCGCGGGGCTGATGACCGCGGTCACGGGGCTCGCCAACTGGTCCGTAAGGGGAGGGCCGGCGAATTACGTCTTCTTCCGCGCACACACCTTCGGCCGAGGCGGATGGGTGTTCGCGGAGATGATCGTGGAACTTGTCCTTTTGTTCGCGGTGATCGGCGGACTTTGGAATCTGCTCTGGACGCGGCAACGGCAACTGCCGGCACTCTCGCAGACGGATGACCGAAGCAACAGCGGGCGATCCACTCTTCCCGCAATTTTAGCGCAGACCGCGCTAATGGCCGTGTTCGTGCTGATTCTTGCCGCGACGAACCAGAAGAAGCAGGCGCTGGCCAGTGCGTTCGTGGCCGGGCTGGCGGCGACGGCCATCGCGGAGTCGTGGTTCGCGGACGCCCGCGCGGGGCGCTGGTACTGGGTCGCGCCGCTTCTCGTGGGCATGCTCGGGTACGCGATGGGATATTTTCAACCGTCGGGAATTGAAATCGGAACGCTCGACTCCGATCGCAATTTTCTCGCCCCCCTGGCGCATGTGCTCCCGCTGGATTACGCGAGCCTGGGGTGCGCGGGCGTTCTGTTGGGCTACTGGTCGGCCTCGCCCGATCCGGAAGATGAATTGGAAGACTCCGCGGCTGCGGCGAAACCGTCTGCGGCGTAATCCGGCGTTTGTCCTTCAACTCCCTGCTCAGGCACTTGAACCTTCTCGCCCCCACCCCGCGGCCCCCCGGAGTACCGGAGGAGGGAGAAAGACCCCTCCGATACTCAATTCCGCGCGACGCCGCTGTATAGCAAAATATTACGCATAATTGCCGTCGCCGTTTCGGGGCTGTAGCCGGCTATGCCGTCGACCGCTTCGCCCACCATGCCGCCGGTGATATCTTCCCGGCTGAAGAACACCGCCAGCCTTCCGCCGCGATTGATTCCGCAGACGCGGGGAGATTTGATGTCGCCCCCAAGGGACTTACGGATGAATTGGCGGTAGGAGATGGATTCCAGTGTCGCTCCCGGCAATGTGTAGAGCGGGCTGTAGGGTGGAAGCGGCGTGGCGAGACGGTCGGCTTCGGGGCCGAACATCTGCTTGAGTTCGACCTCGGCGGATTCGACAAATGGTTTGGAGCCCCCCGCCGCGTCGACCACCAAAGTACCCCCATGCAACACGAACTCCACGATTTGTGCCCGAACCGCGGGGGACAGGGTGAACTTGGTGGTGCCGGTCAGGTGCGCGATCTTGAACCCGGCAAGCTTGTCCTTCGCCGGGTCTACGGGTTGCACGATCAGGTCGGTATGAAACTGGTTGTGCAGGATTGCGCCCAGCCGCGTCCAGCCGCCCGGCTCGGGGTCAGGGTTGTCACCGGCCATGAGGCGGGCGACGCGAATGGTCCGGTCGGCGGTGGCCTTGGGGTCCAGCTTCACAACCGTGGAATCGCCGCGGTATTTCAGGCTCTTTTTGTCGAACGCGTAGATGAAAATATCCGCGCCCAGTTGATAGGCCTCGGGATTGACCTTGTCATTGCGCATCTGCCAGGCGCGGGACAAATCGGCCTGTGGGACGAGAACTATCAGCTCGCGTACGCCGTTGCTTAGCCCCAGGACAGAAGGGGTCGTTTTCCAATGTGCCGCGGGGTAGGGCTGATCGGTGTAGATCGGGTGCGTTGGTTCCAGTTCGCGGAACGCGTATTTCGGGAACAGCTTGCTCCCGAGCTTGACGACGCTGTCGGCGAAGGCCTTTTTCGAACAGTCGGTGTTGGCTACGATCATACCGCCTTCCTCCACGTAGGTACGGAGGTGGTCGATGTCCTTCTGTGAGAAGCGGAGTTCCTCGCTGCCGCTGATGTAGAGGATCGGGGCGTCGTGCAAGTCTTCCGGGGCGACTTTGAGGTTGACGATTTGCCAGTTCAGATCGCGCTCGAGGTTATGGCCCATCCACCGGGCGAGGTTGGCGCAGTCCCGCGGCCGCTCGTTCCAGGGGCCTTCGAGGGCCCGGCCGGTGAGGCCGACGTTCTCATACTGCAGCTTGTTCATCAGTACGGGCGTGCGCCCTCGGGCAAGGAATAAGAGGGCGAAGCATGTGTCCTGCAGGCGGCCCCAATCGCCGCCGGGTAATTGGGTGTTAATGATCGTGTCCGCGCCGTGCTGATACCAATCATGGGTGCCGAAATATTTGCGGCCGCTTGCCACACCGATGCGCTCAATGCCGTAGAGGCCGTAATAGTTCCCGACCGACAGGGCGCTGTCGATGCGCTTGTCGATCCAGTTCAAGCCGCGGTCGATGTTTTCGTTTCCCAGGTTGGTGTGGCAGTTGCCCGCGTCGGGCTGGAGATAATCCTGGGTGATGAACAGCGTGGCGATGCCGGCCGCGGTCATCGGCGGAGTCGACCCGTCCTTGTCCCCCTCGAGGTAGCGATAGGACCATCCGCCGTCAGAATTTTGCTGCTTGCGCCAGCCCAGATCCATGCGCCGCCAGATGCCTTCGGGGACATCGATGCCGCTCTGCTCCAGCGCCCACAATCCGAGCACGCCATACTGACTAACGCTGTGGTCGGAGTAGTCCCCCGGCTTGGGCCCGTGGTCGTAGTAGTACGAGAAAAAGCCTGCATCGGGGCCTTTGGGGTATTCGCTGCCCAGGAGAATATCTGCATCTCGGCGGAGGTACGGGCGAAGGCTCCTGTCCTCGCCCAGCAGGAGCCACACCTGGCAGCGTAACCCCACGGCGTAAATGCCCTTAATGTCCGCGTGCTTGAGGAATTCCACCGCCTTGGCGATGCGCGGGTCGGTGCGCGGCTCGCCCGCCGCCAGCAGGGCATAGGTGGCGATCGCGGTGAGCCCGCCCCATTGCTTGCCGTTGGTCTCGGAATTCCCGTCGACCGTGGGCGCGGGTCCTTTTTCCCAAGTTCCGTCGGCCGCCTGAGCCTTGTATATGGCTTCCTTCCCCTTTTGGATCGCTGTTTCGATTTGCTGTTGCGTGGCCCCGTGGGCGGCTGTGGCCAGCGAAAATGTGGTCAACAACGAGAGCGCGACGGCGTTTACAAAGCGGTTGGGCATATCCGACAAGATACCTTCACCCCGCCGATTGCCAAGCGTCTATTCGGGCGGGTTTCGTTGACTTTCCCACCACCCTGCCCGAGTGTATGACGGCGCGACAGGTGCATAGGGTGAGGAGCCCCATACGACGTTTCCCGGCGGCAAAATGGCGAATCGGCCCATGCCCCGGCCATCCCGCCCAAACCGAGTCGCTCACGGAGGCCAGGACATATGCGCATCGCCCTGCTGCTGGCAACTTGTATTCTCCTCCCCCGCGCCGTCTTCGCGAAGGATGGACAGGAAATCAAGGTCCCCGGATTTACCGCTTACCTCGACCCGAACTTCCAGGCCGCGCGCGTCGATCAAAATGGCGTCACGCAATGGGGCAGCGCCGACCATGTGCTGTGGGGCGGAATCCTCGCGAAGGGTGAAGTATTGGCGGCTGTGAACGTACGTCTCCCCGAAGGTGAAACCGCGACGCTACGACTCACAATTGGTGCGCAATCAACAGAGCGCAAAATCAGCGGCGCGGCCGGTGACCTATCGGCGGACTTCGGCTCCTTCGACATCGCCACCCCCGGCTACCAGCGCATCGAACTCGCCGGAATTGCCAAGTCGGGCAAAATATTCGGCGACATCAAAACGCTCACTCTCTCCGGTCCCGCGGCGAAGGATACTTTCTTCAACCTCAAGCCCCGCCGCAACACGGCGTCCGTCCATCTGCGATTTCCTCTCGAAAAAGGTGTCGAGCCCGCGTGGTTTTATAACGAGCTTGTGCCGCGGACCGACCCGGTCTGGACCTACTACGAAGCGTGCGGTTTCTCGCGGGGGTACTTTGGAATCCAGGTCATCAGCCCCACCGAACGGCGGATCATCTTCAGCGTCTGGGACGCCGGCAACGAGGCGGTGGACCGGAGCAAAGTTCGCGACGAAAATCGCGTCAAGCTCCTGGCCAAAGGCGAAGGCGTGGAGGCATCCGCCTTCGGCAACGAGGGGACGGGCGGGCATAGCCATCTCAAGTACATGTGGAAAACCGGCCAGCCGCAACGGTTTCTCGTGACCGCCAAAGCCGACGGCGACGCCACCATCTACACCGGCTACTACTACTTCGCCGAAGCGAGCCGATGGGGCCTGATCGCCTCCTTCCGCGCGCCCCACGACGGCAAACTTCTGCGCAACCTCTACTCCTTCGACGAAGACTTCGTGGGCGACAATGGCAACCTGCAAAGGCTCTGCGATTTCGGCGACCAGTGGGTGAAAACAGCGGACGGTAAATGGACGGAATTGAAGGTCGCCGAGTTCACCCACGATTCCACCGGGCAAAAAGACCGGCGCGATTTCGGCGCGGGCGTAACGAAGGATGGCCGATTCTACCTCTGCACCGGCGGCTTCCTTGCCGAGCCGATTAAGCTCGGCGACCGCTTCACCCGCCCCGCCACCGCCGGGCCGCCAACCGACATCGTCCTGCCCTGACATGAAGGAACGCCATGCCCGCGCCTATCCGATCCATTTTGAATCGACTCAACGCCGCACTGAGAGGCGGCCCCACAATCTCCCGTGGCATGGGCGGCCCGCCCATGATCCGCGGCGAAAGCCGCCTGCCCTACGATCCCAGCGCCTCCGCCGCTACGCCAGCAAAAGTCGATCTACAAGCCGTGCCCCCTTCCAAATCAACGGACATTCAACCCGCACCCGCACCCGCACCGCCGCCCATCGCAGGCAACTGGAAACTCCTCTGGCATGATGAATTCGAAGGCGACTCCCTCAACCCCATCTGGCACCCCTGCCAATACTGGGACCACGATCACACCATCATCGGAAAGGGCGAGCTGCAAGCCTTCGACGCCTCCGCGTTTTCGGTTGCGCATTCGCTGCTCACCATCACCTGCCGCGAAGACGCCCACTACGAGCACGGCACCAAATACGTCTCCGGCCTCGCCATGACCGGCGGCGAGCGCGACGCCCCCCACTCCCCCAAATTCAGCTTCC
>JAQGHP010000691.1 GCA_028288775.1 Phycisphaerales bacterium
CAAGTCGTCGCGAAACCGCCGCAGGTGGCCGCATTCTTCCAGCAGGTCGCGGCGGAGTCGGTTGCCGGCGGCATCGACGACGACAGGGTTGGAACATTCGATGCCGGTGGCGAAGGCGAAATCCCACTCGGCCTGCTCGCGGTCGCCGCCCGCCGTCTTAACCCCCTGCGCCGCGGCCCCGCCGCATTCGGCACGCGGCAACGGGCGGTCCATGCCGCGTCGTCTGAGGTGATCAAGAAAGCTGGTGGCCATCGAATGCTCCGCGGGCGCTGGGCCGCCGTGCCATTTCCCGAATTTGACCACCGATCCGATCGGCCGGCCTCAGCGGGGACCTGGGACGCCTCAGGTAGGCGACGGCGCCGAGGACAACAAGAATGATAGCCGGGGTCGGATTTCCGCCAAGCACCCTCAGACGATTATGCCAGGGCCAGGATCGCGGTCCGCGCGGCTTGGATCGACTTTTCCCGCTGGTCGGCGACGGCGACGCCCTCGGCCCGGATGAACGTGATGTCGGTGATGCCGAAGAAACCGAAGACGCCGCGGAGGTACGTTTCCTGATGGTCGAGGGCCGCCATGGGTTGCTGGCCGTAGGATCCGCCGCGGGACGAGGCGATGATCATCCGCTTGCCGCCGGCGAGGCCCTCGACGCCATTGTGGCTGTATCGGAACGTCCGGCCGGCCACCGCCAGGCGGTCGATCCACGCCTTGAGTTGGCTGGGGATCGCGAAGTTGTACATGGGCGCGCCGATGACAATGACGTCCGCGGCGACGAACTCTTCGAGCGCCGCCTGCCCGTTCTCCACGTCCGTCTCGATCGCCGGCGGCTGGGGGCCCAGGCCCGCCTGGCGGGCGGCGAGGTGAACGCCGGAAAGATGGCCGAGCGGAGCGGCCGCCAGATCGCGGTAGGTGACTTCGATGCCCGGCGTCCGCCGGGTTTCCGCGGCAACGATCTCCGCCGACAAACTACGGCTCACCGAATTGCCGCCCAAAATGCTCGAATCCACGTGTAACAATCGCATGACAAGCTCCCGAAATGAAAAACGATCAAGTTCCAGTCTGAACCGTTCAAAATAGAACTATATAGCTAAAAAAATTTACTCGCCCGGCTCATCATCAAAGCTCTGCTCGATCCGCCCGAGCAGCTTGTGAAGCGTGCGGCGTTCTTCCGGGGAAAGAACGCCTACCGTCCTAGCCATCAAGGCCTCGCGCGCAGGCTTGGTTTTGGCCAGGCGTTGTCGCCCGGCGGTCGTCAGATAGAGCCGGTTTGCCCGTTGATCCGCCGGGTCCGCCCGGCGCTCGATAAGGCCCTCGGACTCCATCGCTTGAAGCGTCATGCAGGCGTTCCCTTTGGTTACCAACAAGCGTTCTGACAGTTGCTGCTGGGTGATGCCCTCCCCGTCGCCCAGGCACAGCAGCACCTCGAGGCGAGGGAGGTTCAGGTCGTTCTCCCGGGCCACCCGGGTGCTGGCATCGGTAAACCCTCGGACGATCCGCACCATGGCGATCGCCGCGGCGTGGCCTTGATCGCCCTCGTCGTGCCCGCGTAAAACGCGCAGCCGGGTTTTCCGTCCGGGTTCCATTGGTTCAATTCTAAACCAATTGGTTGTTGTTGTCAAGGGGGGGTGGCCGGCAGGGCGAGCGACGTCGCTTCCCTGGCGGTCGAGGTGATTTCCGCGCGAGAATCGGAGCGGGCGGAGCCGCTCTATGTATCGGTTCAGCGAAGTTCATTCCTGGTCTGCAAGCAGGTGCTACGATGAGACGACGCCGAGGGTCCTTCCAGCGGATGTCGCGAGGCTAATGATGGCTGACTCTGCGGATCAACTTCGTGAGCTGATTGATGCGATACCCACCATCGCCTGGTGCGGGTTGCCCGATGGCTCCGTTCGATTTGTGAACCGGCGCTGGGCGCTCTACACCGGGCTCTCGCTGGATGTCGCCGGGGGCCAGTGGACAGCGGCGATTCATCCAGACGATCTACCGGCATTGACCGACCGTTGGAAAATCATACAAGGCACGGGCGAATGCCTCTCGATCGAGGTGAGGATCCGCCGCCACGACGGGGAATATCGGTGGTTTGTCTTTCACACACAGTCGGTGCGTGATTCCGCCGGGCGGATCGCGCGCTGGTACGGCTCGGCGACGGATATCGAAGAGCGCAGGCGATCCGAAGCCCAGTTGAAGACGATCATCGACGCGATTCCGCAGATGATCGTGGTGCTCAGTCCGGCCGGCCGTGCCCTCGATGCGAACCAGATGATGCTGGACTACACGGGCCTCACGCTGGCGGAAGTGCGGAGCGATAATTTTCGCGCGCGTGTTTTTCATCCCGAGGATGTGCAGCGCCTTCGCGAAGTGCGTGAGGCATCGCTTCGGGGAACCAGCCCGTTCGAATTCGAACAGCGGGCGCGGCGAAAGGATGGTCAATTCCGCTGGTTCCTCATCCAGTACAACCCGCTGCGCGATGAAACCGGCACGGTGCTTCGCTGGTACGCCACGGCTACGGACATCGACGCACGCAAGCGCGCCGAAGACAGCGTCCGCTCGGAAAACCAGGCGCTGCGCGAAGAGATCGACCGGTCTTCGATGTTCGAAGAAATCGTGGGCTCGTCCGCTCCGTTGCAGGAAGTGATCTCGCAGATAACCCGCGTCGCCCCGACCGATTCCACGGTGCTCATCGCCGGTGAAACTGGTACCGGCAAGGAGCTCATCGCCCGCGCCATCCACAAGCGCTCGCAGCGCTCCGCGGCGGCGTTTATCCGCGTGAATTGCGCGGCCATCCCGCAGTCCCTGATCGCATCCGAGTTGTTCGGCCATGAGAAAGGCGCGTTCACCGGAGCGATGCAACGCCGCATCGGGCGATTCGAATCTGCCGATGGCGGGACCATTTTCCTTGATGAAGTGGGCGAGCTACCAATCGAAACTCAGGTGTTGCTGCTGCGGGTTCTGCAGGAGCGCGAGTTTGAGCGGGTCGGCAGCAGCCAGACGATTCGCGTGAATGTGCGCGTGCTGGCCGCGACGAATCGTGATTTGCCGGCCGCCGTCGCAGAAGGTCGCTTCAGGCAGGATCTTTTCTATCGTCTCAATGTGTTTCCCATTGCGATCCCATCGCTACGGCAACGCCGCGATGATATCCCGCTGCTGGTGGAATACCTGATCGAGAGATATGCCAAGCAGGTGGGGAAGAGATTTCGCTCCGTATCCCGCCGATCGCTTGATTTGCTTCAGGCGTATGATTGGCCGGGCAATGTTCGCGAGTTGCAGAATGTCATTGAACGCGCGGTCATTCTCACTGATGGCGATTCGCTATCGGTGAACGAGACGTGGCTGCATCGCGACAATCCCGCGCCGCCTGACCCGGCGCCTTCGCTCAATACGCACATCGTCGATCATGAAAGGCAGATGATCGAAACCGCGCTGGCCGAGACGGGTGGGAAAATCTCCGGCCCCACCGGCGCGGCCCTTCGCCTGGGCCTGCCCAGGCAAACGCTGGAATCGAGAATTCGTAGCCTCCGGATCGACAAGCTACGGTTCAAGCGTCAACAGGCGGATGAAGCAAGCGGATGGAATCGGCCGGCGAAATAGCCGAGTGCCATTTCTCACGCCGGGAGCGGCACGGGAAGGATCGGAATGGCGTGGACTACACCGTATCATGCGCGCCCTCTCCATCCGCCAGCCCTGCGCCGAGTTGATCCTGGGGATCAAGACGGCGGAGTGCGGTCGATGCCGACGATAATTGACAATCCTTCGGGGAGCGCTTCTTTCTGGACCTTTGGTTTCACTCGGGTAAAATTTAGGCATGAGCGCGGAAACGCAAGAACTGCTGAGTATCTGCGAACAACTGCCCGAAGCCAAGCGCGTCGAGGTGGCGGACTTTGCGCGGTTCCTGCTCGCTCAGCAGGGCGATGAGCGGTGGGAACAGATCATCGCGGAGACCAAGGCTCGCCCGAAGCTCGATGCATTTTTGAAGGAGTCGGCGCGCGAGGGGTCGCAGCCTCTTGACCTGGATCGACTGTGAGGTCGCTGACTCGGGCGGTGCGGATCAACAATTCAGTATCGGGCAGTGGGCGAGCAAAGCGGTGATACGATCGAGTGGGCGTGGATCGGATCGCACAACGAGTTTGACAGTAAGTTCGGTTAGTTCAACCGTGATGCTGATCCGGTAGATCCACTGTTCAATGCTCACACTCTCCATCCCCAGCCATACGCCGAGCTGATACAGCGTGGAATCAAGACGGCGGAGCTGCTGTTGTACCGATCATCGCTGAACGATAATCGCCGCAGGCGGGGAAAAATTTCGCTCCGCGTCCCACCGATCGATAAGCTCCCTTTCAACCAGCTGCCATAACTCGCTCGCCGCTTCAATGCCGAGATTCCAGCATTTGCCGAGATCTCGGCACGCCCATCCCGTGTTTTCTCCCTGAAAACCCTGCTCTTTCTTCCGGCACGTCACTTGCCAATGTCACGGCGTCTGCCGTGTAACGGATTGGCAAACTGAAATGCTGAAGATCGAAACACTTTCGGTCGGACATCAGACGATCCTGAAAGTGATCGGCCGGCTTCGGTCGGAAAACTTGCCGGAACTCGCCGCGCAGATCGCTTCTGCGCCCGGAGCACATGCGATCCTCGACATGGATGAAGTCACGCTGGTCGATGTCGAGGCGGTTCGATTTCTCAACGAGGTCGAAACATCGGGAACTCCCCTCAGGAATTGTCCGCCGTACGTCCGCGAATGGATGACCTGTGAACGTGAACACGCAAAGGGAACCTAAACAACCATAGGAGAACGATCATGTCCAAGAAACTCGAAGGCAAAATCGCACTCGTTACCGGCGGCTCGCGCGGCATTGGCGCGGCGATCGCCAAACGCCTGGCCGACGACGGAGCGAGCGTGGCCATTACCTATTCGAAGGGATCGGACGCCGCCGCGTCGGTGGTGAAAGCAATCCAGCGCGATGGCGGGAAGGCGATCGCGATCCAGGCGGACGCCGCTGACGCCGAGGCGGTCAAGGCCGCGGTCGAAAAGACCGTCGCGGCCTTCGGCCAACTTGATGTGCTGGTGAACAACGCCGGCACGGCCTTTCCCAAATCGTTCGAGGAGGCGACGCCCGAAGAGTTGGATCGTGTGATCAACATCAACATCCGCGGCGTATTCGTCGCCACCCAGGCGGCGCTGAAGCACATGAAGAGCGGCAGTCGCATCATCATGATCGGCTCGGCCATCGGTGAGCGTGTCGCCGCGCCAGGGCTTGTGCCCTACGCGGCCACGAAGGGAGCGGTGAAGATGTTCACGCAGGCGCTGGCCCGGGAGATCGGGAGCCGGGGCATCACGGTCAACAACGTGCAGCCGGGCCCGATCGACACGGAACTAAATCCCGCCGCGGGCGATTGGGCGGTGCCGCAGAAGGCCGCCACGGCACTCAACCGCTACGGGCACGTCGATGAAATCGCCGCCATGGTGGCGTTTGTCGCCGGTCCGGAGTCCTCGTACGTCACCGGGGCGAATCTTACCGTCGATGGCGGAATGAACGCATAGCCGCGCGCGGCCCGATGGATCACGGGACACACCATCGCCGCCGACGGCGGCGCGAAGTTATGATCCGATCATCGTAACGAAGGAGCCAAAACATGCCTGACACCAAGGAATCACGAAACAAGGCGTTGGTTCTTCAAGCGTTCGACGCGCTGTTCAACAAACGAGATTACGCCCAAGCCGAGCAATATTGGTCTCCCCGTTACATCCAGCACAGCGCTCACATTAAGCCCGGGCGAGAAGGGCTGTTTGAGCTCGTCAAAAGCCTCCCGCCGACGCTCAAGTACGAGCCGGGCGCAATCGTGGCTGACGGAGATTTCGTCATCGTCCACGGCCGATTCTCCGGATTCGGTCGGCCCGCCAATTGGATCGCCGCGGACATCCTCCGAATTGAGGATGGAATTCTCGTTGAGCATTGGGACGTGATTCAAGACGAGGCGACGCAGCAGCAGTCCAAAAGCGGGCTTCCCATGTTTGGCGACCGATTCCCGCAGTAGCGTGATACCAGCAGCGCATTCGACTACGTTTGAGTTTCGTCCCATGTAATCGGGGCGATAGGATTCCAGCCTATTCGACTTGTGCTTAATGCTGCTTTAGCTGCATGTCATTGGCGATGGATCTGGGCGCTTGAATCCAGAGAAATTCTTGACTTCCGCCTAAAACGTGCATATACACTTATCATGGAAGCTTACCGCCCCGACCCCGACTTCCTCGCCTGCCGCGGGTGCGTCTGCTCCACTATGCGGCGGGCGAGCCGGGCCGTCACGCGGCACTACGAACGCGCCTTCCGCGGTTCGGGGCTGCGGGCGACGCAGTTCACGCTCCTGTCCGTGCTCACGCAGACGGGGCCGGTGGGCGTCTCGGTCCTGGCCGAGCATGCGGGGCTGGAGCGGACGACGCTGACGCGAAACCTCCGGCTGCTGGAAGACAAGGGGCTCGTGAGCGTGCGGCAGACCGAAGGGGACCAGCGCGTGCGGCGGGTCGAGCTCACGCGGGCCGGGCGAGCGGCCGCGGCGAAGGGGCTCCCCGCGTGGCGCACGGCGCAGGCGGGCGTGACGCCGATCCTGCGGCGGTACAAACTCGAAAATTTGTCGGCCGCGACGGGCGGCTGATTTTTTTGCACGGATAGGTGTATCTACACGGAGATAGATCATGGGAACGCATGACGTCATCGGCGGTGTCGAGCTGACCTTGTCCGCCGCGATTATGGTCGCGGCCTTGAGCGTGGTGATCGGGCGCAACGTCGCCGAGCGCATCCGGCTTGCCGCGCTGCTGGGGGTGTGGTTCGTGGTCGTCGTGACCCTGGCCGCCACCGGCGCGGTGCATTACCAGCGTGGGATCGGCGCGCCGGGGATGGGGCTGGCCGTGGCCGTGCCGATCGTGTTGATGTGGCTCGCGCTGGTGCGCGTGCCGTCGCTGCGCGAGGGGCTGGAGCGCGCGCCGCTGGCCGTGCTGGTGGGCGTACACGTCGTGCGGGTTCTGGGCGTGAGCTTCATTGTTCTTCAGGCGGCTGGCCGCCTGCCCGCGCCGTTCGCGCCGTCGGCCGGGTGGGGCGACATCGTCGCGGGCCTTGCCGCGGTCCCGGTGGCGTGGATGGTCCACCGGCAATCCCGCGGCTGGCGGGCGGCGCTGGTCGCGTGGAACGTCTTCGGAATGGCCGACCTCATCGCCGCCGTCACCCTCGGCGTGCTCTCCTCCCCCGGCCCCCTGCGGCGAATTTTCGCCGAGCCCGGGACCGGGCTGATGTCTCTTCTGCCGTGGCTGCTGATCCCGGGATTCCTGGTGCCGCTGTTTTTCACGACGCACCTGATGATCTTCCGCCGGTTGGGCGATCAACGGAGACGGGATGCATCATGGCGGCCGATCGCCAAGGTGGCCCAGTCGCCGCGGCTGTGATGCTCGCCGCGAACCCAAGGCCTTCACCCGGGCCGCGTTCGCGGCGGTGGCAATTAGCGAACCGGACGTGCCGAAGCCGGGGTGATTGGTAGAGCAGTGGCGATTTTCCGTTGATTTTACTTCGCCGC
>JAQGHP010000705.1 GCA_028288775.1 Phycisphaerales bacterium
GAGCCCGAAGGTTCACCCGGCAACGTGTTGCAGAAGGCGTTCTACGACGCCATTCGCGCGCAGGATCCTGCGCGCATGCTGATTTTCGAATCGGTCGAGTACTCAGGGGTCCATGGCGAGAAATGGCGGAACGTCGTCTGGTCAGCGCACTACCCCGAGAACAGCCTCAAGACGGGCACGGTCCGCGAGCGTCTGGACGAATTCGACCGCAAGGAAAAACTCGCCGCGACCACCGGCGTGCAGGTGCCGGTCTTCATCGGGGAAACGAAAGCGCCGGAGGACAACGCCGAGTCGGCGGCGGAGCTGGCGAAGGCTTTGAACGATCGCGGCTGGAGCTGGACCGTTTGGACCTACAAAGGCGTAGACAACGGCGGCTGGGCCTCGACCAACTACGACCGCGCGCTCAAATACAATCTGGCTGACGACTCGTACGAATCGATCCTCGAAAAATGGACCACTGGCCTGTCCCAATGGCGCGACGGGTCAAACGCGGAAAGCCTGCATAAGAATACGTGGTGGATCGAGGGGTTTGGACAGGGGTTCAAGGCCGACGCCGCGAAGTGACGGCCGCCGCGACAACGCGGTGTTCTAGCACTGCAATACTATTGCTGCATTCCTGGCGTCATCAGTCGGAAGGCTACTCTCCCTCTCCCTCGTACATGCGGGAGAGGGCGGGGGTGAGGGGCGGAGGGGAGAGTTGCGCAGTCAGCAAAGAAACGGCATTTCGACGTTCGGCCCCTCACCCTAACCCTCTCCCCCGAGTACGAGGGAGAGGGAACCGGAGCCATGTAGGGTGGGTGTACTCGCCCACCATTTGACGCTCAAACGGCAGACCAACGGTGGGCGAGTACACCCACCCTACATGGCTCGGAGTGCTCACCGCCGCCTCCGGCCCGTCAATAATCCCACGAGTCCGCATCCGACAATCGCCAGCCCTCCGGGTTCGGGGGTCACCGCATAGAGAAAGCCGTCGTTGGTGGCGTAGACGGTGCCGTCGGGGCCGATTTCCGTTGGCGTGTAGGCTTCGCCGGTGGCGCTGTTGAGGGTGATGCTTTGCGTGAACGTGCCGGTCAGGAGGTTCCAGCAATAGAGGTGGCCGTCTTCTGAATTGGCGAGCACGGTGCAGTTGGCGGCGTCAACCGCGGCGGTGTTGATGCACCATTCGCGCACGGCGCCGGGGGTGTTGGGGAAGTCGGGATCGGGCGTGACGCCGGTGATGGTCAGCACCTCTTTCATCGCCTGATAGCCGGTCACGGAATCGGTATGGAGGCTGGTGGGGTCGAGGATGGCGATCTTATTTTTCCCGTCGCCGCCTTCGCTGGCGTAGTTGTTGTATTTGCACATCAGCAGGTAGCTGGCGTTGCCGGAGTACGTGCCGGCGGCCTTCATTTTTGCGACCACGCTGGCGGGAATAACCGAGGGCGTGCTGTCCCAGCCGAATGCCCCGGGTGCTTTGGCGGTGGAGAGATCCCCGCTGAAGTGCAGGAGCCAGCCGCGATCGTTGTTGAACTGGGGGCCGTTCAGCGTGCCGACGTAGACATCGCCGTCGGGGCCGACCATGGGGGAGGCGGTGGAGACGTCGACGGGCGCCCAGGTGTTCCCGTTGAGATCTTTCAGCGTCGTCGATGCCACGGTTGCCAGATTGCTGGTGTTGAATTGGACCAGGTGGTCGGTGGTGAGGGCGTAGACGGAATTGCCGTTGTTGCTGATGGCAAGAGCCGCGTTGAGCGAAACGGGGGACGGCGTGGCGACCCACGTGGCCACGCCCGCGGGCGTAATCTTGGCGATCCCGCTTTGCAGGGATTTGCCCATCGAATCGGTGAGGCTGCCGTTGGCTTGAAAGCCGAAATAGACATTGCCCGCGGCGTCGCTGGTAAGCGGCGTGGATATTTTTACGTCCGCGTTAAAGTTGGCCGCGTTGGCCTGGTAGTAGGAAGTAGACCCGTAAAAAGCGAACTGCCCAGTCGCGCCGCTGCTGGAATCGGTGGAATCGCGGTAGTAGAGGGTCCCGCCGTTGCCCGGGTAATAGAGCCGGCCGGAGGGAGTAAGCGTGGGCGAGTAAGGGGGCACCCAACTGGAAGCCGGCAAGGTGTAATCGGTGGAGACGCTCCATTTCGCCGCACCGGTCGATCCGTTGAAGGCGTTGATCTGGAAAGACGCGCCGTCCGCTTTCCGCACCGGCACGATCACCGTGTTCCCCGGCGTAATCATGGGCGAGCCGTAGTGGACGAAAATGTCCCCGACCGTCGGATGCTGCAGTGACAGATCAACATTGGTGGACCATTGGATCGACTGAAGCGGATCGGCGGGGGTCAACGAGACGGCGGTGTGCTGCGGATCGCCGGCATACCCCTGCCAGCCATCGGCGCGCGCCATCCCCGCCGCGGTCGCGAGCGCAAGCAGTCCAGACACGAAGCACAACGATTTTCGAAAATGATGCATGATCTCCGTCCGCTCGCCCGATGAGGGGCACCGATCTTTTTGGAGCCGAAATGAGAATACCGATCAGTCCGCCCTTACTACAAGAAAGAAGTTGAGGATATGCCGCTTCGGACGAATCGGCCGGTTCATTCAGGGCGATTGGCAGGGTTTTGGCGAGCCGTCAGCATGCGGAACTCGGCTACGGTGAAAGGGGCACGCCTTGCCCTGGGAGGATGGCGAAGTGGGCGCGGATGTCTACCCACTTCACTGTTTCGGATGGCCGCGTCCGGCGCGGAATGGTCATCGGACGCCCAGAGATTTTCGGGCAACGAGCAATCGGATAACTCGTCAATTGACCAAATATCAGCAAAATCTTCTGCACATTTCTCGAAATACATAAATGGCATAAGAGCTTGTAATGTAGGCCCTTGCGGATGCTTAGACCTAAACTAACATTAAAATAGTAGGAAAATGTGCCAATATAGTTGACATGGAGTTTTGGTTCGTTATATTCCCCGCCGTGCGTATCGAGCTCTTCGTCATTCGCCTTCCGTTCCGGTCCTCATTTTCGGGCCGGCCGCGCTGTTGTCGCTGTAGCTAGGCGGCCGACTCCGTCCACCATGACGAAGCCAGCTGATTGCCGCTTTCCAATTCTTGGTTTACTAAATCTTGCTTATTGCTTCGGTTTTGAACCGCCTGCCGGGCGCGTGGCCCTGCGGCAGTACCCGTCTTTTTTTGCGCGGCCTTGCCGCGCCAGCGAAGGAGTCTCCCGTGAATCGCGTGCGCAATTTCTCCTGGTCGAGTTTGGCCCTCTTGGCGGCTGTCGGAATCACCGGGCCGGGCGCGGCAGGGGCGGAGCAGCCCACGAATCAGGAACTTCTCGACAAGGTCAATGCCCTTCAGGCCCAGGTCGAGCAACTCAAAGGCCGCCAGCAGATGAAGGAGGAGCTTGACCATGTCGCCGGGGACAAGGCCACCGCCGACGCCGTGCAGGCGGACGCCGACCGTCGCAGCAAGCTGCTCACCTCCGAAGGGTTCACCTCCGGATATTCTGATAACAGGTTCGTGATACAGAGCGGCGACGGGCGTTACGTCCTGCGCCCGTGGCTCCAGTTGCAGTTCCGCGACGTCACCACCTACCGCGACGACGCGCAGCACAACGGGCGCGACAGCGACACGCAAAACGGCTTCGAGATTCGCCGGCTTAAGTTCGGCTTCGACGGGAACGCCGTCACGCCCGAACTCACATACCTGCTGCAGTTTGCGGTGGACCGCAAGACCGGCGTGCTGTCCCTCGAGCAGGCCTACGGCAAATACCGCCTGCCCAACACCGGCGGGCTCTATCTCAAGGGTGGCCAGTACAAGGAGCCGCTGGACCACGAGCAGCTGCTCGCCAGCCGCTATCTCACCGCGCTGGATCGCACGCTTACCCACGACCTGTTCACCAACAGCGAAGGGTTCGTCCAGGGCATCAGCATCGGGTTCGACAACGGCGGCCCAGTTCGCGGCGAGTTCGCCTTCACCGACGGCCAACGCTCGGCCAACACCAATTTCCAGGACTTCTCCACCACCCCCGCGGACTGGGGTGTCGCCGGCCGGGCGGAATACAAAGTCACCGGCAACTGGACCGACTACGACCGCACCACGGGCGCCTACGACTCCAAGAGCGACTTCCTCGTCTTTGGCGCGGGCGCCGATTACACGGAAGCGGGCGACACGAATTCCTTTGTTCACGTGCTCGACGCCAACTACGGCAACACCCGCGGGCTCGGGCTCTACGGCGCGTATACCGGCCGGGCCTTCAGCCACGCCGCCATCGGTTCCATCGGGAGCAACGGCGGCACGACCGGCAAGACCATCGGCACCGATGGCTACGACTGGTCCTTCCGCGGCCAGGTCAGCTATGCCATCGACACGCACTGGGAGCCGTACGCCCAGTACGAATTCATCCACCTCGATCACTCGAACCTACCCGCCGGGGCCAAGAATGACATCCAGGTGCTGCGCGCCGGTGTTAACTACTACTTCCACGGGACGCAGGCCCGGCTGACCTTCGACGTCAATTACCTCCCGGACGGTTCGCCGGTCTCGGACGACGGCATC
>JAQGHP010000493.1 GCA_028288775.1 Phycisphaerales bacterium
ATCCACAAGATGGGGCGTTAACGGGATGGTTTGACAGTGAGACACGGGCGTGCCCGAGGCGTCGGTTCGCTCAAGCACTCGGGAAGAAGAGTTGAACCTCCAAGCCGCGAAGACGCCAAGGGGGACGGGGAGAATTGAACGCAGAGACGCAGAGACGCCGAGGTAGGAGGGAGAGAGAAGGTAAAGTGCGTTCTCGGTGCTTCGGGACAAGCCAGCATTCCCCCCATTTAATCTCTCCGCGTTTTTCCTCTGCGCCTCGGCGTCTCTGCGTTCCATTCTGTCCGTTCCCCCCTGGCGACTTGGCGATTCAATTCCACTTCCAGATTGCTCAAGCGGCGTAGCGCTTCAGGCACCCCTCCGTGGTTCCGTGTCTTCGTCGTGAGTCTCCCCGAAATTTAACTCTTCCCATCGACGCAATTATTAGACGACGTATTCATTCACACCCGATCCCCTTGCTGCCGCCCATTTCCCCTTTGCGGGCTGTTCCAAATGTGCGGCCAAAATTCCGCGATTTTCGCGTTTGACTTCGCAAAAAACATTTCTGTCAAGTCCAGATTCTCTGATGGCGGGCCGATGCCAGAGTCAGGAGGATCATTATTATGGGCATTACGATTACACATGCGTCGTCGGGCCGTTCCGGCGATTTTGCCTACCCCGCCTTCGAGACCCTCGAAGGCCGGCGCCTCTTGTCTGTGACCCCTGTTGCCCCGGTCGTTCATCCGGTGCATCACGCCAAGCCCGTCCCCGTCGTGCATCAGCCGAAGGTGCATCACAAGAAGGGCACGTCGGCAACCCCCACCCTGGGCTCGTCCGGCAGCACGACGACCGTCCTGGGTGAAGTCGCCGCTCTGCCCGTGCAGACGGACCCCGGCGCGGCTGTCACGGGGTTGATGTTGGTCAACGCCGTTACCGGCGCTGACATCGAACCCCTTACCGACGGGATGACGATCAACCTCGCGACGTTGCCGGCAAAACTCAGCGTCCGCGCGTATGTCAACGGGGCAACCCGTAGCGTGAAGTTCGGCTACGACGCCAACACCCGGTTTCATGTTGACAACTCCGTCCCCTTTTCGTTCCTGGGCGACAGTGGCCTGACACATTACCGGGCCTGGACCCCCACGTTTGGGCCGCACACCTTGTCGGCGACGGCGTACACGCACCGCTACGCGCAGGGAACTGCCGGGGCGACGACCACGATTAATTTTACAGTGACGAACGAGCCGCTGGCGGCGTTGCCTCCGGTCGATCCCACGCCGACCCCGACTCCTACTCCGACACCTACTCCGACGCCGACGCCGACACCTACTCCGACGCCGACGCCAACTCCGACACCTACTCCGACGCCAACCCCGACGCCAACACCTACTCCGACTCCGACGCCCACACCGACTCCCGGCGCATCTTCGCCGCCGATCGCGGGCACGTGGAATCAGATTTTCGCCGACGAGTTTAACACGGCGCCGTCGTCGAATACCTACGTGAACTCCATGTGGGGCGCCACCCAGTTCTCGGGTGAACTTGAGAACTACAGCCCCAGTGCCGTGAGCGTCTCAAACGGTATCCTCAATCTGACGGCGACCAACCAGCCGTCGGGCGGGATGCCCTATACGAGCGGCCAGATTGACACCGGCGGCGTCGCCGGCGTTACTCCGCCCGGCTTTTCGTTTACGTACGGCTACATCGAGGCGAGCATCAAAATGCCCGCCGGCAAGGGCCTCTGGCCCGCGTTTTGGATGATGCCGACGCCCGACGCCAACGGCAACTACCGCGACGGCCAGGGCGAAATCGACATCATGGAATTCCTCGGCGACGCGGTCACGCGCGATGAAGTTCACCTCCATCGCAACGGCACCACCGGCAAGTCGGTGGATACCGGCATCGACCTCACCCAGCAATTTCACACCTATGGCGTCGATTGGGAGCCCGACCACCTGACCTACTACTTCGATGGAAAGGCGGTCTACACCATCACGGACACGACGAGAATCCCGAGCGTGGCCGAGTACTTCATCCTCAACTTGGCCGTCGGCGACGCCAACTCCTGGCCCGGCGCGCCCGATAGCAGCACCGCCTTCCCGGCCACAATGCAGGTGGACTACGTCCACGTCTGGCAGAAGGCGGCGTAAGTTCGACTTTCGTGCCCCCCATTGCCGCGAACGGCCCCGGAGGATTCCGGGGCCGTTCGTGTTTTGGCAAAATATCGATTTAGGATGTGCGGGTGGCCATTAGCGGGTTGTGCTATGGCCTTGGGAAGTGGCTGGGTCGTGTGGGAGCGGAGCAACCGGAAATCCCGCCTGCATCTCACGACTTCGCGACCGACGGCCCAAAAAATAGCCGATCGCGATTCCAATTCCCAACCCGAAGCCAGTTCCGCCGATGAGCATGACGAACAGGGGCGTTAATAACAACATACGATTCGCCTCCGCGAAGGATGTTCCTGTCTGAAGTTCCCCCTATTGCAATTTGATTCCCAATTCCTGCCTCACAATCACGGCCATCTATTGTGCCGCCTGTCTTCAATACAGAGGATCGCAATGCTTCGGGTCGTGCGCGTAACTGCGCGGCACATACGCGGCATGCCCGTCACAAAACGCCCCGTTGCCCCGGCGGTCGGCGTTGGGGATCGGGCTTCCGGCGGCAGCGCCAACCAAATCGGGCTCGACGCGCTTGCGGTCGTGGCGAATCGAGAGCCAGTCGGGGCCGGGGAACCATGTTGAGCCTCCCCAGCCCCCCGCCGCCCAATATCCGTCGTTGATCGTGCGCTCGTCCTCCTCCACCAGAAAGATTTTCTCGGCGGGTGAACGCACCTGCGTGAGTTTCAGCTTGGTATTCGTGCCGTCGAACATCGCGTTCATGTCGTAGCTGAACGGATACGCGAACGGGCTGGCAATAAGGCGGTTCTCCCAGTTGTCAGACGGGCAGCGGAGGAGGGTACGAAGGCCGTCATCTCGCGAGCCGATGTAGCGGGCGAATGGGCGATTGGTTAATGTCGCGACCGGAGATCCAATAAAGCCAATCCTCCGGCTCCCGCGGCCGGCCCGGAGCGGGCTCGAATGGCGCGGCGGATGGGTACTGACTGTGGTTCTCGTCCAAGTACATGATGAACGCCATGGAGAGTTGCCGCAGGTTGCTCAGGCACTTCACCTGGTTCGCATTTTCCCGCGCCCGCGCAAGGGCCGGCAACAGGATCGCTACCAGCACGGCGATAATGCCGATCACGACGAGCAACTCGACGAGCGTGAACGCGCGGGGTTTTCGCATGGAAATCCTCATCGGGATCGGAAGTGTCCCCAAGGGATCATAAGCGAAAGCGACTACGCATGCGCCGGTTTTGCGCGAAAACGCGTACCACATCGGTCTAACACCACGATACTATTGCATTACCGCAGCTCTCATTGGCCACCAGGCCATTCTCTCGGCACAGTACGAGGGAGAGGGCACCGAGCGGGAATCAGCGATGTAGTGCGAAGTAACTACGAAATCATCCCGCGCAAACGGTGGGCGCAGGTGACGGCGAGCGATCCGTCCCCTACGGCAAATCCCACGCGCTTTGTCGAACCCGAGCGGATGTCGCCCGCGGCCAGCACGCCGGGCAGACACGTTTCCAGCGGGCAGGGGTCGCGATCCGTGCGCGGCCACGCGCCGGTGCGGACCACTTCGGTGCCGGTGAGGAGGTAGCCGAGTTTGTCGCGCGCGATGGAATCGGGGAGCCAGGCGGCGGCCGGTTCAGCGCCGATGAAAACGAAAACCCCGCCGCAGGGCATTGTCGTGACTTCGCCCGAGAGGTTGTTCTTGAGGTCGAGCATCTCGACGTGGCGCTGGCCGCGGACTGCCGTGATCTCCGTGTTCTCATGCACCACGATGTTCGGCGTGGCGCGGATGCGGCTGGAAAGGTACTCGGACATGCCCGAGCCGAAATCGCGGCGGACGAGCACATGAACCCGGCGGCGTGGACTGCAGCCCGCGAGGAACACCGCCGCTTGACCGGCGGAATTGCCCCCGCCGACGACGGCCACGTCGCCCGCATCATAGAGATGGGCCTCGACCGTGGTGCAGACATAATGGACTCCCCCACCTTCGAAACGGTCGGCGCCTTCGGCCTCCAGCTTGCGCCAGCGGACGCCGGTGGCGATCAAGACAACCGGGGCGCGGATCGTCGCACCGCAATCGAGGTGCAGCGTGTGAGCCGCGCCCGGCGTCGTAGCGGGCTCGATGCGCTGCACGGAAACCGGGGCGGCCATCGCCGCCCCAAATCGCAACATTTGCAGCGAGCCGCGGGTGGCCAATTCGGTGCCCGAAAGGCCGGCGGGGAAGCCGATGAAGTTCTCGATCCGCGACGATCCGCCCGCTTGCCCGCCCGGACCCAGGCGGTCGAGGACAATGGTGGAGAGCCCTTCGGAGGCCGCGTACACCGCCGCGGCGATTCCCGCAGGGCCGGCGCCGATGATTGCAAAATCCACATCCCGATCGGGGCACGCCCGCCAGATTCCCGCGGCTTTTGCCAACTCGTGGAGCGAAGGGTTGAGCAGCACCTGGCCATTGCCGCACTCGATCACCGGCGATTTCCGCGGGGAGCCGAAGGCGACGAGCAGCGCTTTCCCTTCCTCCTTCTCCGGGTCGAACCAGGTGAAGGGGACGAAATTCTTGTAGAGGAATTCACGGACGACGTTGGTGTCCTTGCAACGCCCCGGCCCGATGACCTTCAGCCCCAGCACGCCCGACCGCGAAAGCAATTCACGGCGAAGGGTGAAGGCGACCATGAACTTTTCACTGAACCGCGGGACGCGGTTGAGTAGCTCGCGCAGGCAGTTCCCCGGGACGCGCAGAACGCGCGTCGGCCCGCGCGCGACGACGGTGACGATGACCGGTCGCCGGGTGATCAGGTCGATGTCGCCTGTGAATGTTCCCGGCACGTGTGTGACGACGACGCGGTTGCCGTCGGTGGGATTCCGTACGTCGAGCAACCCGGACTCGATGACAAACAGATCGACGTCGGCGTCGCCGGCGCGGAAGGCCGTCTGGCCGTCGGCAAGGTCCTCCACCGTCCCGAGCGGTCGGATGAGGCGCAGTTCTTCTTCGGTGAGCGTGGGGAATGCGGAATCTTCCATTGCTATGGACACGGGTTGTCTCCTTCGATACGTCCCTCCCATGAGATGAGAGGCGCTAGTCCGGCGACATTGTAGCCTCTTCTGCCGCGCGATTATTTCCGATACGCAAACATGACCTATCATGCTCCCCGGGCAGCCGGTAAAATCCGCCCCCTTTAACTGACGCGAAACCCACGAGCCCGCAAATTATGGCAGCAACTACCGAACCCAACAAAGTCATTTACTCGATGTCCGGCGTCTCCAAGCGCTTCGACCAGAAAGTCGTTCTCAAGGAGATTTACCTCTCCTATTTCTACGGCGCGAAGATCGGCGTGCTGGGCCTGAACGGCTCGGGCAAGAGCTCGCTGCTTAAGATCCTCGCAGGCGTGGACAAAAACTTCGAGGGGCAGATATCGCTCGCGCCGGGTTACACGCTCGGCCACCTCGAACAGGAGCCCCACCTCGACCCGGAAATGACCGTACGGCAGGTGGTTGAGCAGGGCGTGCAAAAGACCATGGATCTGCTCAAGGAGTTCGAGCGGATCAACGAGAAATTCGCCGAGCCGATGGATGATGAGCAGATGAACAAGCTGCTCGAAAAGCAGGGCGAGGTGCAGGAGAAGCTGGACGCCGCGGGGGCGTGGGACATCGATCAGCAACTCGAGATGGCGATGGACGCGTTGCGCTGCCCGCCGGGCGATGCGCTGTGCAAGGTGCTCTCCGGCGGCGAGCGCCGCCGGGTGGCGCTGTGCCGGTTGCTCTTGCAGAAGCCGGATGTGCTGATCCTCGACGAGCCGACGAACCACCTCGACGCCGAGTCCGTCGCGTGGCTTGAGCAGCACCTCAAGCGATACGAGGGCACCGTCATCGCGGTCACCCACGACCGCTACTTTCTCGACAACGTCGCGGGCTGGATCCTCGAGCTCGACCGCGGCGTGGGAATCCCATGGAAGGGTAACTATTCCTCGTGGCTGGAGCAGAAGCGGGCACGCCTGCAAGTTGAAGAGAAGACCGAATCCGCCCGGCAGAAAGCCCTCGCGCACGAGCTGGAATGGGTCCGCCAATCCCCCAAGGCCCGGCAAGCGAAGAGCAAGGCGCGGGTGCAGCGGTACGAAGCCATGCTCGCCGAGGACCAGCGGGAAAAGGAAAAGCAGGTCGAGATCTACATCCCGCCTGGCCCGCGGCTGGGGCGGCTGGTCATCGAGGCGCAGAACATCAACAAGGGCTACGGCGACAAGCTGCTGTTCAGCAACGTCTCCTTCTCCCTTCCGCCCGGCGGCATCGTGGGCGTGATCGGGCCCAACGGCGCGGGCAAAACGACGCTCTTCCGCCTGATTACGGGGCAGGAACAGCCCGACTCCGGCACGTTCAAGGTGGGCGACAGCGTGAAGCTCGCCTATGTCGAGCAGAGCCGCGAGAGCCTCAATCCCGACGACACGATCTGGCAGGCGATCTCCGGCGGACAGGAGCTGATCAAGCTCGGCCCCGTTCAAACCAACAGCCGGGCCTACGTCGCCCGCCTCGGCTTCGTCGGCACCGACCAGCAGAAAAAAGTCGGCACCCTTTCCGGCGGCGAGCGCAATCGCGTTCACCTCGCTTGCATGCTCAAGCAGGGTGCCAACGTCATGCTGCTCGACGAGCCGACCAATGACATCGACGTAAACACCATGCGTGCCTTGGAAGAGGCACTGGAAAACTTCGCAGGTTGCGCTGTCATCATCACCCACGACCGCTGGTTCCTCGACCGCATCGCCACGCACATTCTCGCATTCGAGGGCGAAAGCAGCGTGGTCTGGTATGACGGCAACTACACCGCGTACGAGGCCGATAGAAAGGCGCGATTGGGGATCGCGGCCGATCAGCCGCACCGGATCAAGTACCGGAAGTTAACCAAATAAAACGGTGGCCCGTTGTTCCGCCCACGCGGATGCCCCGCACGAGCGGGCCTGTCAACATTCACTTTCCCCAATGCCGCCGCGCACCACCCGGGGGGGTGTGTGAACATTTGGAGCATTGTGGTGCGCAATTCTGTCCCACCTCCTGCTCCCATCCCAGTTTTGACGCGAAAAACAAGGCCACGATCAAAACCGGAGAGCCCAATCGCCGAAATATTCGCGAATTCCGAGGAATGATCGTCCCGGCCTCTGTCCTCCTCCCGG
>JAQGHP010000730.1 GCA_028288775.1 Phycisphaerales bacterium
CAAAAGATATCCCCGATCACATCGGCTCGGCTTTGGCGGTCTGGTCGAAGATGCGGAGGAGCTTGCTCTTGTCGAAGATCATTTCTTGGCGGGTGAGGCCGACGATGTCGTAGACGCTGGTGAGTTCGATGGCATCGACTGGGCAGGCTTCCTCGCACATGCCGCAGTAGATGCAGCGCAGCTCGTCGATGTCGAACTTGGCAGGGTATTTCTCGCGGTCGGCCCAGGGGGATTCCTCGGCCTCGATGTGGATGCACCGGGCGGGGCAGGCGGTGGAGCACATGAAGCAGGCCACGCATTTCACGCGGCCTTCTTCGTCCTTGTTCAGGCGGTGTACGCCGCGGTAGGTCTGCTGGTACATCCCGCCTTCTTCGACGGGGATATTTTCGCGCCGCTCCTCGGGGTACTGGATCACGCGGTCCTTGCCCAGCGCGACGACGCGGAACATGTGCTTCATGGTCGTGCCCAGCCCGATCAGCACCTGCGGCAGATAGAACTGGTCGCCCAGCGACAGCTTCGGCTCTTTAAGGACGATGACGTCGGAGTCTTTCATGATTTCGCCATTTTGCCTGTTACTAGTTGCTGGTTACTAGTTGCTGGTTACTAGTTGCTGGTAGGAACTTGTCTTCACTAGCAACCAGCAACCACCAACCAGCAACTCTTTTTCACTCACCCATGCCCATTGCCGTTCGCAGTCGTGACGACTCCGGCGGGAAGCGCAGTCGTGTTGTAACGGCTGCCCGCAATACGGAGCTTTCGGTTCGTCTCGGGGGCGGCGGGGAGAATGGTCGAGACCAGCATGGTCACCGCCAACAGCCCCACGTTCGCCAGGAAGAGCACCAGCACGACCGGGCCCTTCAGGTATTCGTCGGGGCCGGCGGCCCCGCCGCAGAAGTAAACCACGATGGCGGTCATCATCAGCATGGCCAGCGAGATCGGGATCAGCGCCCGCCACGCGAGCATCATCAACTGGTCGAAGCGGAATCGCGGCAAGCTCCACCGCACCCACATGAACACGAAGATGATCGCGATGACCTTCCCGAAGAAGACGAACGAGCGCACGATCGTGGCGATAAGGCTGGTGGTGATCTCCGGGTGATTCGGGTCCACGTTCCCGCCCAGGGCATGCGCCCAGGCGAACGGCAGCTTGTCGATCCAGGGGATGTGCCAGCCGCCGAAGAACAACGCGACGCACACGGCGCTGGTGGTGACCATCCCCGCATACTCGGCGAGGAAGAACAGCGCGAAGCGCATCGAGCTGTATTCGGTGTGATACCCGCCGACCAGCTCCTGCTCGGCCTCGGCCATGTCGAACGGGGCGCGGTTAGCCTCGGCGTGAATGCAGATCAGGAACATCAAAAACGCCAGCGGCTGCGTAAAGATGTTCCAGGCCGGGATGAACCCGAGCCAGTAGTGGGCCTGCTTGTTGACGATGTCGTCGAGGCTCAGGCTCCCGTAGATGAGCACGATGCAAAGCACGGACAACCCGAGCGGGATTTCGTAGCTGATCATGTTGGCGGTGGCACGGAGCCCGCCGAGAAAGGAATACTTGTTGTTCGACGCCCACCCGCCGATGACCACGCCGTAAACCGACAGCGACAGCACCGCGAGGATGAACAGGACGCCGATGTTCAGGCTCGAAACCTGGAACGAATAACGATAGGTGACGTCGGCCGTGACATGGGCAACGCCGGCCTCATCCACGTTGGTATTGATGACTGGCTCGGCGATGACTTCGTCGCCGTTGGGCAGCGACTTTTTCGCGATGTCGATGGCTTTGGCGTTCATCGCCTCGCCCGGCTTGGCGGCAAGGTAGGCTTCCTGCGGCTGGTTCTCAACGCCCAGGGTATTGGTGATGTCCACGGCCGCGGTCGTCTGGCGGACTCCGCCCCATGGGATCGTGGCGATGCTGACGATGATCACGATGACCATGATCACCGGCGCGAGCGTGAAGAGGTAATAGTCCACGCCCTTGGGCTGATAGTCTTCCTTCAGGATGAACTTCATCCCGTCCGCCAGCGGCTGCCCGAGGCCGCCCATCTTTTTGTCCTTGAGGAACGGAATAATCCCGAAACCCAGCCCAGTGCGGTTGGGCCCGATACGGTCCTGCACCCACGACGCGACCTTGCGCTCCAGCAGGATCATGTACGCGACCGAGCCGAGCACGACCAGATGCACGACCAGCGTGATGAACACCCACGGGGGGATATGCGTTTCGATCCAGTTGAACGGATTGATCATATCGATTTTCGGGCAATGCCCGTCTTTTCTTTTTAAGTGGCACGGGCAGCTCGCCCGTGATTCCAGCTTTAGCCCGCGGGTTCATGGGCGAGGCGCCCATGCCACATTATTTCTTCGCACGCCTACAGCGCCACGAACTCCGGCGCCGGCTCTTCTTCCCCCTCGACCGGAACCTTCACGCCCGAGAATGGCTCGCCCATCTCCTGGCGCACCACATCCGCGTTATACAGCCCGGCACGGCCGAGCAGCGCGTAGTAGACGTCGCCTTCCCGCCGGGCGCCTTCCGGCGGCATCACCGCGGCAGTGAACGCCTGGATGCGGCCCTGGTAATTTTCCCAAGACCCGTCCTTCTCCGCCCACGCCGCGGCGGGCAATACGATGTCCGCCCGGTCCGTCAGCGCGTTGGGGAGGATGTCCTGCACCACGCGATAGCCGGTCTTGAAGAGGTCAGGGAGATCGGTGGGAATCCAGTTCGACAAATATCCGCCGACGATCCAGCCGCCCTTGAGTTTTTGTAGTTCGGCCCGCCCCTTGGCAATGACTTCGCCGAAGGTCGCGGTCGGCCCGCCGAGCATGGCGATCACGCGACGAATGCCCGCGCTATTCGGCACCTTCTCGGCCTTGATGACAAACGTCTGTTTGCCGTTCGCGGGGTTCTTGAAGACGTCGTCCTGACCGGTCGTTGGGACGGGGCCGAGGATCAAAACCGCCTGTGGATCGATCTCGCGAACGGCCTTGCCCAGCAGCCAGGCTTCTTCGCTGGCCATCATGGGCGAGAGCATCGCGTAAAGGCTGCCGGGGCCGTTGGCGGTGACTAGGGCTTTGAGGTCGGTCCGCGCCTGCTCGACGGCGTTCTGGAAACTGGTATCGACCTGCGCGCCATACTGCGTCTTGCGGGCCCGGCGGAGGCGCCTTTCGTCATTTACGGCTTTGTACGAATACCGCGAATCGTCGCTGATCCACCAGGTGTTTACCTCGGCGTTGTATCGCGGCTTGATGCGGTAAATCACGCCTTCGTTGTATTCGAGATAGATGTTCTCTCCGCCGCTGTCGGCGGGGCTGACCGACGGAACCCGCTTCAGCAGCCACACGCGCTGCTTGAAAAGAAAATCCTTGTCCAGCAGCGCCCCCACCGGGCAGAGATCGACCACGTTGCCGGCCAGCTTGTTGTTCACCGGCTTGCCCGGGAAGATGTCGATCTCTTCCTTATGCCCGCGCCCATCCACGTACAGCTCGCTGGTCCCCGACACTTCACGGGTGAACCGCACGCAGCGGGTACACATGATGCAGCGGTCGCTGTAGAGGTAGATGTTTTCGCCGACGTCCTTCTTGGGGTTCTTGACCTTGTCTTCCTCAAATCGGCTCTGGCTGCGGCCGTATTGATAGGAGTAATCCTGGAGGAAGCATTCGCCGGCCTGATCGCACACCGGGCAATCCAGCGGGTGATTGATCAGCAGGTACTCCATCACCTGCTTCTGGTTGGCGATGGCCTTGGATGACTTGGTATGAACGACCATCCCGTCGCGAATGGGCGTCTGGCAGGAAGGGACGAGCTTGGGCAGCCCGTCCACCTCGACCAGACAGATGCGGCAGGAAGCCGGGATTGACATCCCGGGGTGATAACAATACTGCGGCACCGCAATGCCTGCGTCGTTGCAGGCCTGCAGGATCATCTGCCTGTCTTTGGCGTCGATCGTTTTGCCGTCAACCGTGATCTTGGGCATAGGAATAGGATGGTATACTGGTTCGTGCCAAATTTCACTAGCTCGGGGACAATCACCACGTGAGAGCAAGAATACTATTTTTCTCCGCCTTCGGACTGGCCATACTCTGCGTTGCGATGATGTGTCTGGGGTTGCGGAGTTCGATGGTCGCGGACCATCTTTCGTGGGCAACCGGCCAGAACTATGTGGCGTTTACGTCCCGGAAGTTGACGTTGGATTTTTACGTTCATTCTGGCGGCCAATCCAAGTCGCGGCCGGTCCGCTGGACGACCACGGCAATCGCACCCACGCGGACCGGCCTACCCGGTATGCCGAGCACCGCGCCGCGTCCAGCCGCGCCAGCCTCCGGGCGTTTTCGGATACCGGGGCTTGCCTGGGTTCACCGACCGTTTCCAAACCGGGCCAACAGCGTTTTTTTGGGAGGGGAAATCCGGATGCTGGTAATCAACGACCTTTGGCTGATCGCACTAACGGGCGCTTTCCCCGCATACTGGTTTTCTGCCGAATACCTCCGCCATATACGACGCGATAAACACCGGGAAGGACGGGTCATGCCTCCGATTTGATTATGACCTTCGCAGCGTGAGCGGGCGTTGTCCCGAATGCGGCAAGCCGTTTACGAGTTCTGCTGGATCTCCCGCAGCAGCACAGGGTGTGCCGCCACTCCCGCCGCCAGGTAAGGGACTTTCGCGCCTTGATAATTCGCGAGATCAAATGGGAAAATCGCCCGGCCCTTTAGATCCGTAAGAACGCCTTCCGCCTCCAGAATAATGGCCGCCGGGGCAGCGATGTCCCAGAGCTTGCCGTTGACGGTCACCGCGCCGTGCGCCACGCCCGCGGCAACCTGCACCGCCTCCAGCGCCGCGGAGCCGAGCATGCGCAACTTCCAGTCGGTTTGCGACATCCAGCGGGAGGGGTAGGCGGGCAGCGAACCATCCTTGTTCAGCAGATTGCTGCTTAACATGATCATCGAGCTGTCGCTCAATGGGGATTGTAAAGCGTGCAGCCGGCGGTTGCCCAGCCAAGCCCCCTGCCCCGCGGCGGCGGAGTACATGAGATCGCGCGTCACATCGTACACCACGCCGAGCACCGGGTTTCCCTTCTCCAACAACCCGATGCACACGGCGAAGTTTCCCAGGCCCGAGATGAAATTGTTGGTGCCGTCGATCGGGTCGATCACCCATGCCCGGCCGGCGGGATCGCGCACGTCGAAGGTGATGGACGTTCCGGTTTCACTTTCTTCGCCGATGATGCCGTCGCCCGGGAAGCGTTTGCGAATCCCGGCGATGATAAACCGCTGGCTCGCGCGGTCGGCGTCCGTCACGGCTTCCGACGATGCGGCTACGTGGGTCTTCGTCAGCCGTTCCACTTTCCCCCAGTGGTCCAGGACGATCTTCCCTGCGCCGCGCGCCAGCTCGACGGCGAACTGCAAATCGTGGGTCAAAGGCATTTCGCGAAGGTAGGGTTTGGGCGCGGGGGCGTCAAATCCGTATGGGCGGCGGCGGTGAAAGAATTGAAACTTGCGACGGCTCCCTCCGCCTTTGTCGGGAGGGCCGGTAGGATTGGCTCGCGATGGGCACAGCAAAGATTGTTACCGATCCGCCGCGATGTCTTACCTGTGGCTATGTCCTGCTGGGCCTGCCCGGTGGCCGCTGCCCGGAATGTGGGAGGGAGTTTGATCCGGAAAATCCAAGCACCTACTCGACGCGGCCGCTTTGTGCGGTGGAGGTTCTGGCTCCCCGGGTTCCTCCTGGCGGCGGGTGGTGGCGCATTGCTGTACACCTTCATCATTCTGTTCGCCGGGTGGGGATGGGCGACAACCTTGGTCGCACCATTTTGCGTAGGCGCCACGGTCGGGTACGGGTGCCGTGCCAGGCCGTTTGTGCTCGTACTGCTTTCACTGGGCGCACTCGCAATTGTCGTCCTGACGCTTTACAGCCTCAGTTTCCTCGGTGTTTTCTGTGCGACCGCGGTGGTGGTTGTGGCATTGACTCCCGTGCTCATCGGGACGGCGTGCGGCGTTCTTCTTCGTGTCGTTCTCAAGGCCAGCAACTTTCAACAGCGGCACTACCTGCCCCTCTTCATGCTCGCGATCGCGACGGGTCTATTGGCGGCGGTGGAGCGGGCCGTGTTCCATGGCTACGCGGTGGAGAGCATCGTGACGGCGGTTGATATTCCCGCGCCGGTGGGCCGTGCATGGAACGCGGTGATGTTCTACGAGGAAGTACACCACCGCCCGCCGCTGCTGCTGCGAATGGGGCTTCCGCGGCCGCTCTATACGCGGGGGAGCACCGCCGCGGTGGGCGACCGAAAGGTCTGCGTCTACAGCAAGGGGCGATTGGTCAAGCAGGTGACGCAGCGCGTGCCGGAGCGGAGGCTGGCATTCGATGTTATAGGTCAGGAGAAAATCGAGAACAATTCCGTTCGTCTGACCGGCGGAAGTTTTGATTTCACCTGCGCCGCGCCGGACACCACGCACGTCGAACTTACGACCAGCTACGAACCGAAACTCGGCCCCCGCTGGATCTGGCGGCCGGCCGAGCGGCTTGCGGTGCATACGCTGCACCGGCACGTGCTGGAGGGGATGCGGCAGAAGGCCATGGAGCAGTGAAACGCGTGTCGATCACTCGTGGGGGCGCGGTGACCTGCCGGGCGACGATCGATCTGCCGCTGAGCGCAACGAGCGTCTGGGGTCAGCTACGCGATTTCACTCGCTATGCCCGGCAGGATTTTTTCCACGCGGAGGTGGTGATCGAGGGTGGCCTGCCGCGAGCGGGGGCGCATCTGACGCTCAGCCACCGTTACGCGGGCGTGAAGGTCTCGCGCGTGGGGAAGATTCTGGTCTGGCGCGAAGGCGTCGGATACACGTTTAGCGACCTGTCGCCGCGAGGCCCGCGGGCCGGATTTCCGCATGTCTTCGGCTACCGGATTGAACCATTGGGACCGGCGCAATGCCGCGTGGTGATCACTGTGCGCGGCTTGTGGACGGCCTCCTTCATACCGCGCTGGGCCGCACGGCTATGGTTGCGCTGGGTCTTCGGCCATGTCGTCCGCACGGTTCACAACGATCTGCTTCTCTTCCAACTCTGGCGACAACACCAGCGGATATGAGCCGCGTTTCGGGCGGCGACGGATTGCCGCTGCTATGATGCCGGGCCAATGAAAATTCGCTACGACATGGCTTGCTGTTTCGTCGTCCGGCCCGGTGAACAAGCGGGCCAGGCCGAGTTCCTCCAGCTTCGCCGATCGCCCGGCGAATACCTCGCCGGGGCGTGGTCCACCGTACGCGGGCGTATCGAGGACGGGGAGAAGGCGTGGGAGGCGGCGCTGCGGGAACTGCATGAGGAAGCCGGGATCGTTCCCGACGAGTTCTACCAGCTTGATACCGTCGATATTTTCTATCTCCACGGCGACGACACGCTCTGGCACTGCCCGGGTTTTTGCGCCGTGGTAAAGGGGGACGTGCGCGTCACCCTCAATGAAGAGCACGACGCCTGGCGATGGACCGCACGCGACGAAATCGACCGCAAATTCATCTGGCCCGGCGAGCGGGCGCAGCTCGCAGAGCTTTGCCGCGAGGTTTTGGACAACGGCCCGGCGAAGGCGTATCTTCGGATAGAAGTGCCGAAGAAGGAGCCAGGAGCCAGAAGCCAGAAGCCAGGATAAATGCTTCGATCCGTACGCTCTTCTACTGGCTTCTGGCTCCTGGCTTCTTCCTCAGCACTCAGCACTGACCCCGGAGGTGCATCTTGGGCGAATCCGCTTCCGCGAAAAAATCACCTTCGACGCTTCCCGCGCCGCATGGGCCGGAGTTGCGGATGGCGGCTATCGATGTTGGCTCCAACAGCCTGCACATGGTCATCGCGCAGGCCGATCCGGACGGCGCGGTCACAACCCTTTGGCGCATGAAGGAGATGGTGGGCCTGGGACGCATGAGCTTTCCATCGCACCGGCTCTCCAAAGAGGCGATGGACCGGGCCGCGACCGCGCTGGCCCGCTTCCAGCAGGTGGCGCGCATTCGGGGGTGCGAGAAAATACTCGCCGTGGCGACCAGCGCCGTGCGCGAGGCCGAGAACGGCGGCGATTTCCTTATGCGCGTCCGGCGCGAGCTGGGCGTGCCGATCCGCGTCGTCAGCGCGCGGGATGAGGCCCGGCTCATTTACCTAGGCGTGCGCCATGCGGTGGACCTGGGGACCAAGCCGCACTTTATCCTCGACATCGGGGGCGGCAGCGTCGAGTTCATTGTCGCCGACAGCTCCAAACCGCAGTTGCTTGAGAGCCGCAAGCTCGGGGCGGCGCGGATGACGGCCAAGTTCGTCAACTCCGACCCCATCAGCCCCGCCGACTTGAAGAGCCTCACGCAGCATTACGACCGCGAGCTGACGCCGCTTTGCGAGGCGATCAAGGCGCTCAAGCCCGTCGCCGCGATCGGGACGAGCGGCACGCTGGAAAACATCGCGGCGATGTGCGCATCCCTCGACGGCCACAACGGGCAGCGCTCGGCGGGCGTGATCCAGCGCGAGCCGCTATCGAAGCTGGTGGCGAAGCTGCTCGAGAGCCGCACGAAGGACCGCGCCGCGCTGCACGGCCTCGACGACCAGCGGAAGGACCAGATTATCGCCGGGGCACTGCTGGTGAACGAGTTGTTCCGCCGGCTGGATTTGACGGAAATCCGCGTATGCAAGTCGGCGCTGCGGGAGGGGATTCTCGTCGAATATCTCGCGCGGCATCTGCCGGAGCTTTCCATCCGCCGGGACGTGCCCGACCCGCGTCGGCGGAGCGTGCTCGACCTCGCCCGCCGTTGTGACTGGCATCAATCCCACGGCGAGCACGTGGCCCGGCTCTGTCTCGAACTCTTCGACCAGACGCAGTCGCTGCACCGGCTCGGAGCGAGGGAACGCGAGTTGATCGAGTACGCCGCGATGCTCCACGACATCGGCTGGCACATCTCCCGCGAGCGGCATCACAAGCACAGCCGCTACCTCATCACCAATGGCGGCCTGAAGAACTTCACGCGCGAGGAAGTCGCGATCGTCGCGAACATCACGCGGTACCACCGCAAAAGTGCCCCGAAGGAATCGCACCGCCAGTACGCGAAATTGTCGTCTCGCGCGAAAAAAATCGTGCGCGTCGGCGCGGCCCTGCTGCGCCTGGCCGACGGCCTGGACCGCAGCCATGGATCGGTGGTGTCATCCGTCCGCGCCGAAGTGGGAGAAAAGCGCGTAGACCTCTTCATCAAAGCCCGCGGCGACGCCGAGTTGGAAGTCTGGGGCGCGCGAAATAAGATGGAATTATTCCGCGAGGTATTCGACCGAAAGCTGCGCGTGACGCAGGTGGAAGAAAAGAAGTAATCAGACGGAAGTAGCCAGACGCCGGGGGCGAGATTCTAACGCGACCTAGTCCCCCGCAGGTCGGTGTCGCGCCGGTATTCGAGTATCAACTCGATTGCTTCCGCAAGGCTCTTGATGCACTCCTCGCGCGTCGAGCCTTGCCCGTTCGCACCGGGGATTTCGGGGCAATACGCGATGTAGCAGTCGTCCTCTCGCTCGATGACCGCGGTGAGTTCGTTAGGCATGCCCAATGTCCGTTCAGAGGCTTGGAGGCGGTTTCACGTCCCCCTCGCGGCCGGGATGCCCCGCCCGTGTTCGTGCCGCTGTAGCGACAAGCTCATGGGCGAGGCGCCCATGTTACAATGAGTTTGAATTAGACCGCATCGATTCGCGACCATCACACCAACCGCACCGGCACTCCCGCGTCCGCGAGGAATTGCTTCACCTGCCCGATGCTGTACGTATTGAAGTGAAAGATGCTCGCGGCGAGGGCCGCGTCGGCGTGGCCTTGTTTCAAGACGTCCAGGATGTGTTGCGGCGAGCCCGCCCCGCCGCTGGCGACTACCGGGATTTTTACCGCGTCGCTCACCGCGGCCGTCATTTCCAGGTCATAGCCCGCGGTCGTGCCGTCCGCGTTCATTACGTTTAAGACGATCTCGCCCGCGCCCAGCGACTCGGCCTGCTTCACCCAATCCATCACCTTGATTCCGGTGCCGATTCTCCCCCCCGCCACGAAGACTTCCCACACCTCAACGCCGTCCTTGGTCACGCGGTTGGCGTCGAGCCCCAACACGGTGGCGCAGCGGCCGAACTTGCGGGCGACCTCAGCTAAAAGTTTGGGGTTTTGCACCGCGGCGGAGTTGAGGCTTACCTTTTCCGCCCCCGCCTGAATGAGCCGCGTCGCGTCGGCGAGCGTGCGGATGCCGCCGCCCACGGTCAGCGGCATGAAGATCTGCTCCACGACCTTCTTCACAAGATCGGCCATGATCTCCCGCCCCTCGTGGCTGGCCGTGATGTCGTAGAAGACCAACTCGTCCGCCCCGTCGTCCTGATACCGCCGGGCCTGCGCGACGGGATCGCCCGCGTCAACATGGTCAAAGAACTTCACGCCTTTGACCACCCGACCCTTGTCCACGTCCAGGCAGGGGATAATCCGTTTGGTAAGCATGGAAAAAAGAAAGTTGCTGGTTGCTGGTTGTTAGTTGCTGGTAAGCAGGAAGGGCGATCTCGTCTTCTGCTTCACCAGCAACTAACAACCAGCAACCAGCAACTGCTCAAAGGGTGACCGACGGGATTTGAACCCGCGACGTCCAGGACCACAACCTGGCGCTCTACCAACTGAGCTACGGCCACCATCGACTGCTGTTTTTGTAGCGGATTTCGGGCCAGTGTCAATAAGCCGGGCCGGCTGGCCTTCCTGGCGCGGCGTGGGGCGGGACAATTGCCCAACTGCAAGAATTTTTGCCCGCCTTTCGCCCCGCATCGCACCATCGCAGCCGGCCTGTGCCGGAGGTTGGCGTAAACATCGCGCATAAGACTGTTCCACTGCAACCACGTTCTTGGCCGAGAATCGGCACTCAGTAAAAATCGATGCTCACCTTGGCGTTTCCCTGACCGCCTGCGGCGCGGCCTTCGCTCAGAAGGACTTCCATTACAGAACGCGGCCGATCGATGGCGCGCGACGTCGCCGGCGCAGTGGTGTGCCGGAATCGCGGACGGCCCATCCGATCCGTTGCTCCGGCTTCACGGGAGGAATCATGAACTGGCAATCTCTTCTACCGGGTTCGGGACGCCTTTCGTGGAGGTCCCAAAAAGTGCGCGCTTTCGCCGAACAACTGGAGAACCGATGCCTGCTTTCCGGATCGAGCCAGGCCCTGCTTGTCGGTTCCGGAATCACAGGGCTGCCCGCCTCGACCCTCGCGGCCGGCCTGAACGCCGGCCTGATCAACCTCAATAACAATCCGCCCACATCCGCCACTCCCACGAACACTGCATCAGCCACAGCCGCGGGCGCCAGCCCCGTGACCGGGGTCGGGGC
>JAQGHP010000759.1 GCA_028288775.1 Phycisphaerales bacterium
GAAGTCGCGCACCGTGCCTTCGGGCTTGGCATAGGTGATTTCCTCGGGGCGGTTACGGCCCTTGGTGCTGACGATTTTGCCTTCGCGGACAAAGAGATCGACGACTTCCTTGGCCTGATCGAGCCGCCCGCCGGGGTTGAAGCGGAGATCGAGCACGAGGCCCTGAAGTTCGTCATGGAGGAGCGGATCGAGCGAGTCTTTCAGGCCCTTGAAGGTGTCGCTGGTGAACTGCGTGATGCGGATGTAGCCGATCTTCGGGTCTTTGCTGACCCAGTAATCCCACTCCCATTTATGGTCGGCGGCGATGACGTGCCGGTAGCCCTTGATGGTGGGGACGACGATGGATTGCCGCTTGATGGTGAGGTCCTGGACCTTGCCGTCGTCGTGGCGGACGGTGAGGGTGACGGGAGTGCCATCCGGGCCGCCGATCTTTTTGATGACTTCGGGGAGGCGGATGTTCTTCAGCTCTTCGCCGTTAACCTTCAGGATGATGTCCCCGGCCTGAATTCCCGCGGCCAGTGCCGGGCTGCCTTCGATCGGCGTGACGACCTGCACGTCGCCCTTGTCGGTCTGATCGAGCTGAATGCCGACGCCGACGAAGGTGCCCTCGAGCATTTGGTCAAACCGCTGCTGCTGGGCCGGCGGGACGTAATTCGTAAATGGGTCGAGCTCGCCGAGCATGCCGTCGATGGCCCCCTGCTGCAGCTTCTGCTCGTCCACCGCCTCGACGTAGTTGGTCGAGACCTGCCGGTGAATATCGAGCAGGGTGCGGACGAAGGTGTAGTCGTCGTCGCGGTGGCCCAGGGAGCGGGGGATGTCGAACGCCAGCGCCGCGACCAGTACGACGCTCATCAGCCAGGCGAATTTCTCACGGTTCATATAAACGGCTCCGGAAGGGCGCTCGCGCCCGGGGCATCTTAGCGGGGCAGACGCGGTAAAGGGAAGTGGCAGGCAAATGGTCCGGTGCGCCCGGTGCGCGATAGGTTCCGCGGAACCTCTACTCCCTCCTCCGGTACTCCGGGGGAGGGCAGGGGTGGGGGCGAGAAGGTTCAAAGGTTCAAGAGGTGAAGGGTTCAAGAGTTCATGCACTTGAACCATTGAACCCTTCAACCCTCCTTGCAGGCCCCCTCCCTAACCCTCCCCCGGCGTACCGGTGGAGGGGATTGAAAGCAGACCGCCGATGCTGTCACGCACCCGCAGCGCCGGGTTCCAGGGTTTTGCCCGGGTGATTTGCAGCTATCAGACGGGCAACTTTTCGGTATACGTTGGCCTCCAAGCGCGACGCGGGCTTCCGCGCCGAACCCGAGTTAGTCGGCGAAACCGCAAGCGGGCAAGCCGGATCGAAGGCGCACGCATTCGGACGGGCGTGCGCCGTCTTGCCGATGGGCACGCTATCATCAGGCGCATTATAAACGGGATAGGTCATTAGGGACGGAGGTTCGCGATGGTTTCGAAGAAGTGGGCTTTGTGTGTCGCGGTATCGCTGGGCGGCGGATGCGCGGTGGGGCCGGATTACCAGCGGCCCAAGACGCCCATGCCCGCGGGCTTTTCCGCGACGCAGCCGGCCACGCAGCCGAGCACCACACAGCCCTCCGCCGAGATCGGCCGCTGGTGGGAGACTTTCAACGACCCGGTCCTCAACTCCCTGATCAACCGGGCGGTGAAGTCCAACCTCGACCTGCGACTCGCGCAGACGCGGGTGCGCGAGTCGCGCTTTTCTACGGACATCCAACGGGCCGGATTGCTTCCCGTGCTCGACGCGGATTCCTCGTACACGCACGATCGATTCAGCAAGACCGGCTTTTTCCTGGGCGGGACGACGCCGCCAAGGGACCTTTCGCCCGGAGCCACGGGAACGCCCAACACCGGCACCGGAAACACCATCAACCGCTCGTCCAAGGCCACCGGCGGCAAGGCCGCCTCCACCACCGGCGGCGCGTCGCAGAGCGGACTCTTTTCCTCCCTCTCCAAGACCGAGTTCGACGTCTACCAGGGCGGCTTCGACGCCAGTTGGGAGATCGATGTTTTCGGCGGCGTCCGTCGCAACATCGAAGCCGCGCGGGCCGACGAGCAGGCGGCAATAGAAGCCGGGCGCGACGCCATGGTCTCGCTTCTGGCCGAAGTCGCCCGCAACTACATCCAACTTCGCGGCGTACAGCGCGAGCTGGCCATTTCCGTCGAGAACATTCGCTCGCAGCAGGACACCGTCGATCTGACGCGCTCGCGCTTCCAGGCCGGCCTCGCGACGGACCTCGACGTCGCCCGCGCCGAGGCGCAGGTCGCCACCACGCGGGCGACCGTGCCTGCCCTGCAGACAACGCTGCAACAGTCGATCCATCGTCTGGGCGTCCTGCTCGGGCAGCAGCCCACGGCCCTTCAAGCCGAACTGGAGAAGCCCGCGGCAATCCCCCCTCCGCCCCCGGAGGTTCCCGTCGGCCTGCCTTCCGAGTTGCTGCGCCGCCGACCGGATGTACGCCGGGCCGAGCGACAGCTTGCGAGCGCAACGGCACGCGTGGGCGTTGCCACGGCAGACCTCTTCCCGCGCTTCTCGCTCACCGGATCACTGGGCCTGGCCGCGGGGCAGTTCAAGCAACTGGGCCGGCTCGACAGCGTCTATTACACGGTTGGCCCGAGCGTCTCGTGGCCGATCTTCGACGCCGGCAAGATTCAGGCAAATATCCGCGTGCAAAATGCCCGCGAGCAGGAGTCACTGACGCAGTACGAGGCGACCGTGCTCATCTCGCTGGAAGACGTGGAGAACGCGCTGGTGGCCTATTCGCAGGAACAGGCGCGTCGGCAGGAATTGCAGCGCGCCGTGGACGCCAACCGCCGGGCCGTGGACCTGGCCAACCAGCTCTATTCCAAAGGCCTCACCGATTTCCTGAACGTGCTCGACTCGCAGCGCAACCTCTACGCCGCCCAGGACGCGCTCGTGCAGAGCGAGCGGAACGTCTCGTCCAACGTCGTCGCCCTCTACAAAGCCCTGGGGGGCGGCTGGGAAGCGCAGGAGCAGGCGGCCCAGCAGACCGACATGGCCGCGGCGCGGAAGTAGTATGTGGCACAGCCATCCCCGGCTGTGCCACATCCATCGCGTACAATCCAACTACATGATTCCCGAATCCATCCAACTCGCCGTCGCCGCCTCTGCTTTGACCGACGACCCCCGCCTCGCCGCGGGCCTCTCCCACAGCCTCGGCTTCCAAGGTCTGCTCTTCGACGCCTTCTCCGCGTCGTTCAACATCCCTGACCTCACCGGCAGCGGCCGGCGCGAATTCAGCCGCCTCCTGTCGTCGCAGAATCAACAGCTC
>JAQGHP010000764.1 GCA_028288775.1 Phycisphaerales bacterium
CCCCCCCCCCGGGGCGGGGGCGGGGGTGCGGGCCCACCGCGGACATGGGTTATGGGCATCGGCTTGTCGAATTGGGCTCGTGCATTGTTTCGTGAAACTTAGGAAGTCGAAGCGCTGATTTGACAGCGGCGCAATGTGTACGTTGAGCGGTCCACCCTCACCCTAACCCTCTCCCTGGGAGGGAGAGGGGGTTAAAACCGTTCACCGCTGCACGTCCATTTGTGAAGGCGCCCTGCCGTATGCGGACGCGGCGTAGTTCCGATTCACCTGCCGTGCCGCGGCGGCCTGGTTGATCTGTCGGCCCAAATTCAGCTTGCGCTGCTGCAATACCATTGTGTCGTTGCGGTCGGCCGTGGTGATCTGCTCCAGCAGCGTGCGCGTCTCGGCCAACAATCCCTCGGCCCGCGCCCGCGCACCCGGATCCAGCGCGGCCAAATACTGCGACCATCGCTGCTTGGTGGGGGCGATCAACAGCTCATGCCCGGCGATCTGGTCGAGCACCGTCTGTCGCATCCGCAGCACTTCCAACAACTGCTCGGTCTGCGAATTCTGCACGTGCTCGTGCTGCGCCTCGGCCAGCTTGGCCAGCCGCCGATAGCAGGCGACCTGGTCGGAAAGAGCGAGGATGACAGGGTCAGTGCCCATTAGTTGATCGTTGCAAACGTCGGAGTTCACGAAATCCGAATCCCCGAAATCCGAATCAAATCCCAAATCCGAAGAGAACACTTAACCACGAAGGCACGAAGACACGAAGGGATTCAAGGAAGCTATCTCTATTCTTGTATTTTTCGTGACTTCGTGCCTTCGTGGTTAGGTTTTGCTCGACTTCGTTTCGGATTTCGTCATTCGGATTTCATTCGGGTTTCGGGGATTCGGATTTCGGATTTCAGCGTCTTCACTTCGTCCACATCCCCGACTCTCCCGTCCATTTCAGCCAGTCGTCCCAATACTTCTTGGGCATCGAGAGCTTGCCGTCGTCGAAGGCGTTGGCGGGCATTTGGCGCAGTAGCCACTTCGCCCGTTCGTTGGCCGTGCGGGCCTCGTTCATCCGGCCCAGCGCGCAGTACGAGTTCACGATCTGCACGTACGCGGCCACCGAGGATGGGTCGTTCTGATACTTGAGCGTCGCGACGTCATAGAGCTTGATGGCGTCGTCATACTGCCCCAGGTCGTACAGGCAGTCGGCGCGATAAAAGTGGCTGAGCTTCAGATACAGCTTGTCGAGGTCGCGGGAGGGGGCGCCCTCGTGATACAGATCGATCACGCGATCGAATAGCCGCTTGGATTTCGCCAGGCGGTCCTTTCGGGCCGCGGTGGCTTCGGCCTGGACTGCGGCCTGCGCCGCCGCGTCCGAGGGGTTCGTGGAAACCAGCGCGCTTATCGCGTTTGCAGCGGCAGTAACCTGCTGCGCCGGGCTGGCGGGCTGGGTCGCCGGGGCCTGCACGGCGGTGGCCAGCAGCATCGCGCTTTTGCGATAACTGTCGGCCATCAAAAAGACCAGTTCCGCGGTCCGCTCGTCTTTCGGATATCGCTGCGTGGTTTCTTCCAGCCGGGCCACGGCCTCTTCATAGCGGCCGGTGCGGTAGTAAAGCTGGGAGAGGTCGAAGAGCGCTTGGCGGAATTCCTCGGCGTCGGGCGCGAGGACCGGATTATTCTCGATGACGGCCAGCAGCACCTTCTCCGCCTTGAGATAACTCTCCGGGCCTTTGGCGATGTACGCCTGCGCCAGGGGTACGCCCGATTTACTGGCCGCCAGGCTCTGCGGGTAACGGAACTGATTCCGCTGGAACGCGGCGATCGCGTTGTCGAACTGCCCCGCCGCCTGGTACGCCCGCCCGAGCCGCAGGAGGGCGTCGGGAGTTTGCCCGTCGTCGGGCCGTTCCGCGGCGAACAGTTCCAGCGCGGATATCGCCTGCGGAATGGCCCCGGCGCGGTCGTACAAGTCAACGCCCTTCCACAACGCGTCGCCGTGGCCGGTGTCGTCATTGAGCGTCAAGGCGCGAGAATAGGCGATGTACGCGTCCCCCGCCTGCGTGCGGAGCTTGCGGACCTGCTGTTCGCGTTTGAGTTTGTCGGCGGCGTTGTTGGCGGCGATAACCGTCTTCTCCACCTGGTCCGCCCGCTTCTCATAGACGTTGGCCAGACGGACGTAAAAGTCCGCCTCAGGTTCGGGGATTAGCGTTTGCTCATTGGTGAGCACTTCCAACGCGCCCTGGAGATTTCCACGGGCGGCGAGCACCGCGGACGCCTCCCGCAGGCCGGCGACGGCTTCCGTCTTGTATTGCTCGCGGTTCTTTTTCGTGCCGAGTTCGGTGACCACGTCGTGCAGGTCGGTCAGGCCCGCTTCATCTTCCTGCATCGAAATCCGGCAGATCCCCCGCCCCAGCCGCGAGAGCGGCGCGGGACGCGATTCGGGGTGGCTGATGATCACCGACTCGTAAAACGCGATCGCTTCCTTAAAGTCGTTCTTCTCTCGGCGGATCGTCGCCAGCGCGTACGCCGCCTCGGCATCCAGCGGGTGCCCGACCTTGAGCTGGTCCCGTGCAACCCGCATCAACCGCTCGGCTTCCGCGGCGTCACCCAATTTCCAAATGCAATACCCCAGCCGGTAGTGCGCCACGCCCTGCGCCAACGGCTCGGGGTCGAGCCGCAACGCCTGGTCGAGCAAGGGGCGGGCGTCGTTGTAGTTGCCGCGTTTGCTCAGGGCCTGCGCCTTTTCCACCAGCGCCCAGGCGCGCTCGGCGTCCGCGATCTTTGGTGCGTGGAGGTATTCTTCCAGCGTCGCCTCAGCGGGCGCGGTGTCGTCCTGCGCCAGCTGCAACTCGATCACCTTCCGCTGCAACGGCAACGATTTCGCCGAATCCATCGCCATCGCCCGGCGATATCCGTCGAGCGCTTCGGCCTCATGGCCCAGGGCCTCGTGGCTTTCCGCCAGCCGTCGGTATGTTTCGGCGCTGGGCTGCAATCCCAGCGACATGGCCAGGCGGGTCTGCTCGATGATCCGCTCGTAATTGCTGTTGATGCTGATGTGATGGGCCTTTTGGCCCGCTTCCAGCGCCTTAGCTAAGAGAAGATGAATCCGCCCCTCGTCTTCGGCCTTGAGCTTGTCGCTGGCGAGCAGCTTATTGCACTGCTCAATGGCGGCCTCGAATCGATCCTGATGGAGGTGGGCCTCGGCAGAGTCGATCCGCTGCGCGATGGTTAGGCCGGGCTTGGGATCAATGAAAAGGTAGGCGGCATAGCCAAAAAGCCCCAGGCTCACCAGGAGTAGGGGAAGCTGCCAAAGCTGTGAAAGTCTTGCTTGAGGACGGCCCGCTGCCACGGCTTCCTTGCCTTTCCCACTACGCGGATAGCCCTTGCGGCCCCGCGCCCATTGCCCGGCAATCCATTACCGGACTCGTCCGATAATAAACTCCCCCCGGCTAAACGCAAGCATGAACTTGAGCGGCCGCTAGAATTTGATGGAATCTGGCTGAAAAGCAGTTGTAGAAATATTTTAGGTGCCGACTTATCCGATGAACTGCGACGCCACGTTGATGAATCGCGTCCGCAATTCGTACAGTGCCGCGTCGAGCAGGTGCTGTTCTTCGGGCGTTAGATTGTTCTTCGTGCGGTCTTCGAGAATCCCCAAAAGGTCCACGTGGTACTTGGCCATGTCGAGGTTCAACATGGGCTCGGAGCCCTGCGGAGCAAGCTCGCCCAAATAAAGTAGGGCTTGGGTGACGAGGGATTGAACGATCCCATCGAAGCTAGGCAGACGGGCCTCGCGGGCCGGAGTTCGGCCCGGTCGGCCGGATGCCGGAGCGGCCGCGCCCGTCGCCGCGGGGGCGCGCTGGGCGGCGCGTTGCTGTTCCTGCTGCTCCGCGAGCTTGCGCTTTTCCTCCTGGGCCTGCTTCTTCCAATCGGTGTCGATATGCAGGGAGGGCTGTTCTTCCGCCATGACGGGTTCGCTCCTGATCGCGCGGCGGTTCTTCATCCGGGCGATTCGTCTCGTTCGCTGTGCGCGAGGGCCGTTTGCCCGGCGCGCTGGGTTTCTACTACGCGATTCTGGATGCGGCCCGAATGATTTGCAAGGTGCAATCCCCAGGGGCGAACCCTTTTCAAACGCGGGGCTAGTCGATACCATGCTGGGCTCGAATCGTGCCGGGCCCTCCGTTTGTCGGCGGGTCCGGGGAGGAATGTCGGGCCGTGTTGGCCCGGTTGCGGCGGCTTATCCCGCCTCCTTACCGTACATTTTCTCACGCATGGCGCGAGACGAGGATTTTGCTTTCTCCACTATTTTGAGGTTGTCATGGCTGATAACGAAGCCGGCGTTGCGGAACAGGGGACCGAGCAGGAACAAGAGTTCCAGTACGCAATCAAGATCGAGGACATTGGCCCGGCCGCCAAAAAGGTCACCGTCGAAATTCCCCAGGACCGCATCGCCGCCAAGCTCGACGAGCAATACAAGGAGCTGCGCCAGCAGGCCGCCATCCCCGGCTTCCGCATCGGCCACGCCCCGCGCAAGCTCATCGAAAAGCGCTTCGCCGACGACGTGAAGGAACAGGTCGCCGGCACGCTCGTCCGCGAGAGCTACCAGCAGGCCGTCGGAAAGAACAATCTCCAGGTCATCGGCGAGCCCGAGTTCGACAACGCCGACATCATCAAGCTCCCGACCGATGGGCCGCTCAATTATTCCTTTCAGGTCGAAGTGCAGCCGGACATCAAGCTGCCCGACTTCGCCAATTTGAAGGTCAATAAGCCCAAAATCACCATCACCGAAGTCAACGTTGACCAGGCGATGCAAAACCTCCGCGAGCAGCAGGGCACGCTGGTTCCGGTGGAAGACCGGCCCATCGAGTCTGGCGATTACGTCGTCGCGGACGTTCACCTTAAGTCCGAAGGCAACGTCATCGCGCACCAACACGACGCCCAGCTTGTCGCGCGTCCGGGGCGCATCGCCGGCCTGCAGGTTGACGATCTGGACGCGCAGCTCGCCGGGGCCAAGTCGGGCGACACCCGCACCATCACGGTAAAAGCCCCCGACACGCACCCCAACGAGCAACTTCGCGGCAAGGACATTCAGGTCGAAGTCGCGGTCAAGGACATCAAGAAACTCGAGCTGGCCGAGATCACTCCGGAGTTCCTGGCCGACTTGGGCTTCGACAATGAGCAGGAGCTGCGCCTGGCCCTCCGCGAGCAGATGGACGAGAAGATCGCTTCCGACGTCCAGCAGGCGATGCGCGAGCAGGTCAGCCGCTATCTGCTGGAGAACACGCAGATCGAGTTGCCGACGAAGATGTCCGACCGGCAGGCCGATCGCGTGGTGAGCCGTCGGGCAATCGACCTGATGATGCGGGGCATCCCCCGCGACCAGGTCGAAGCCAACGTCGAGCGCCTGCGGGCCGGTGCGCAGGAAGAGGCTGGCCGCGAGCTCAAGCTCTTCTTCATCCTGCAGAAGATCGCCACCGATCAGGGCGTTGACGTGAGCGAGGGCGAGCTCAACGGCCGCGTGGCCTTCTTGGCCGCCCAGCGCGAGCGCCGCCCGGAGAAGCTCAAGCAGGAGATGCAGAAGGACGGCAGCCTGTCCAACCTGTACGTGCAGATGCGCGAGCAGAAGGCGGTCGATAAGATCCTCGAGCAGGCGAAGGTCGAGGAAGTGGAAATGACCCGCCAGGAAGGCGAAGCCGCCGCCGCCCCGGCGGCATCGGAGCAAAGCGCGGAGAATCAAGGGTAGATTCCGCCGTGGCACGGGCGGCCCGCCCGTGTCTTCCGTCGGCGAACTAACCAGCCATCGTTTTTGCGTATCCCAGCCCCGGAGGGGCGCAAGACCTTAGCCCACGGCGTGAGCCGTGGGAAAAGATTGGCAAGAGGCGCACAGCCCCGGCGGGGCGTAAGAAGCGTGGGTTTCCCGAGGGTCGCCGCAAGCTTCTTACGCCCCTCCGGGGCTG
>JAQGHP010000771.1 GCA_028288775.1 Phycisphaerales bacterium
GATGCACGAAAAAGAGCGAGATGGGCAGGAGCAGAATGAAGAACGGCGCCCTGCTCGAAGCAGTGATTCCAAGGAACGCACCGGCCAAAAGAATGGGCAACGTCCTCCGCCCGTCGACGGCGCGTATCACTATCGCCAGGGCCGTTGCGAAATATACGCCGTTTGCGACCAGGTCGCTGCCGCTCTTCATGTCGCCCAGCACCGTGGGCGTGGCCAGGAGCATGACGAGCGCCGCGGGGACCACCGGCGGGGTCATCGAGCGTCGCACTGTAAACAAGACTGCGACCATGACCCACGCCAGATTCTGCCACCCGACGTCCGTCAGGAGCGCGAAGGGCATTCCCAGGAGAATGGAGCCGGGCCAGTTGCTGATTGTGTTGTTCCAGCCCAGGGAGGTGCCGGTGCGGAAGTAATAGGGATACTGCCCGTGCGCGATCGCGTGCGCACCGAGTTCCAGGGCCTCGTCCCGGTCCCCGCCGACGGGTCCGCGGTTTAGCGGCAGATTGCGGTGCAACACCACGCCCACGCCCGCGCCGACGACAAGAAGAGCGACCAGGCTTAGGGCGGCATGCCTCCGCGGCCCGATGGCCGCGAGAATTCGCAAGGCAAGGAACCACAATACGACGAACGCCGCTCCGAACGCGGGCACGACCGGCCAGGGCAGCTTATGGTTCAGGATGGCGAACCCCGCCGCCATCGAGATCACGAACCAAATGCTCGCGCCGTAACGGAGGGCCGAAGGGTGGTGGAACTTCAGGGGCTCTGACGTGCCGTTGGTCATCCAATTGCCTCGAGACCGACCCCCTTCGCCCCGACCCGCGTGAGATGAGTGATCGGCCCGATTTGGGAAAGCGGGTGAAGGGAGTCGAACCCTCAACGTCAGGCTTGGAAAGCCTGCACTCTGCCATTGAGTTACACCCGCGCAACTGAGGGTATCTTAAGCCCCGCCTTGGCGTGGTCAACTCTTTGGAATCGCGTATTCGCAGGGTCGCAGTGCCGTACATCCTGCCGGGCGTGGGCTCCGCGCGTCAATCGTCGGAGGGGCGGGCGGTGCTCGTGTGGGCGCTGGGGGGACGGGCGGACGCGGCTTGGGGGCCGGCGAGGAGCGTGGCGTAAACTGCCCAGGCGACCCCGAGTGCGACGACGCCTATCAGGGCGAAGAGGGCGGGCTTGGGGAGTTGCCGTTTGTGCCACCGCTTGTCGTTGTCTGCGCCTTCCTTGCCGCTGCTGTTGAAAAGCTCTTTGACGGAAGCGACGAGTTTGCCGGGAAAGAATCCGCCGGTCGGCTTGGCGCTCGAGGGCCTTTCTTTAGTGGCAGGCAGCGGATTTCCCCTGGCGGCTTTCTTGGAAGCCGCCGGCGTAGCCTTCCGATCACGGGCGGCGGGGACGACGGCCGTGGATGGAGTGAGCGAGGCACCCCATGATGTGGGGCCTCGATATTTCGGCGGCTGCGTCGCAGCGGCCGTGGTTGTGCCGGCGGGTGATTCATTCGTCTGCGCGGGGACGAGATCGTGAGCGGAGGGGTCGGCGGCTTCGAGGTAGTCGGCGGGGTTGGGGGCGAGTTCGCGCAGCATCTCGCGCATTTCACGGTCGGCGGTCTCGTCCACCGCAAGGCGGCGGGTGTCGCCCGATTCCAGTTCGCCGGGGCTGGGCGCGTCCTCCATTAAGGCGGCGAGCAACTCGTGTTCCTCGAGGGGCTTGGCGGCGGCGCGGCTCGCCGGGGCCTTGCTGCGGAAGGTGAGCTTTACGCCGCCCACCTGAATCACGTCCTCGTCTCGCAGCAACTGACACTCGACGCGGCGGCCACCGACAAGTGTTCCGTTCTTGCTCCCCAAGTCTGTGATCTGCCAACCTTCATGTGTGGGCTCGACGCGGCAGTGGCGGCGGGAAATTTCCGTGTCGGGGATCATCAGGTCACACTCGGCGATGCGCCCGATGACGATCGCTTTGGCGAGTTCATGCGTGCTCTGCTCTGTGCCACCGGTGGTTACGTGCAACCTCGCCATCGCAATGTCTTCCCGCGGCGCGGGACATTCGCCCGCGCGGCGCAACAGAAGGTAGCCGCGCAACGTAAAGGGAAGATTTCCTTTTCATTAAGTCGGCCCGCCATATGACGCAATTTCCTGAAACATTTCTTAACGCCGAATTCGCCGCAACTCTCCACTCCCATCATCCGACGCAAACATTGCAGGCCTACCTTTTGGACCTCGGCCATGGAAGTGCATCTCGTGGGAAAGTGGAAGGAGCTGTCGAAATGAATCGTCGGAAAGCGTCGGGATTTACCCTCGTCGAGCTGCTTGTTGTCATCGGAATTATCGCGTTGTTGATGAGCATACTTTTGCCGGTCCTGGCCAAGGCCCGGGAGTCGGCGAACACCATCAAGTGCGCGTCGAACCTGCGCAGCGTTGGGCAGGGGATCCTGATGTACGCGGTGCAATTTAAGGATACGTTCCCGCCCGCGTACTTCTATGAGGGCATGACGATCGATACGGTGGCGAAGACCGAGACCCCGGATTCGGCAACCGCCGGGTACGTGCACTGGTCGAGCTTTATCTACGGCGGGGTGTCGGGCAGGCCCGACTACAAGAACCTCGACGGCTGGGATGCATTCCGGTGCCCGACGATCAATCAGGGCGGCTTGTCCCCGACTAACACCTTCGACGCGAACCGTGACCCGGGCCAGTCGAATGACGACGGGTCGGTGATCGACCAGCAGGCGCCTCGCCTTGCGTACACGGCCAACCAGGCGATTTGCCCCCGCAACAAGTTCGTGATCGGGTTTCAGGGCGATACGGCACGGGTTGATAAATTCGTCAAGGTTGGGTCGGTACGAAATTCATCGAACACGATTCTTGCCACGGAGTGGAACCAGAACTGGCAGATCGTCGCGGATTCGGGGCACGGCTCGGGTGGGGCAAATGTTTGCAAAAGCCACCGTCCGGTACACGGCTTCAAGATCATCGGCGGCGAGTTGAACGTCGAAACGGTCGGCGCCGACCCGTTCGGGGGCCGGCCGACGCTCGCACGCTGCCATCTCTCGGACCTGGCGGGGGACCCGCAACCGGGCGTGACGTCGAATACGCGGCTGGATTGGGTCGGCCGCAACCACGGGTATCCGTCGAAGAAGCTCGACGGCAGCGGGTTTGACCTGCGGACGACGAATTTCCTGTATTGCGACGGGCACGTGGAGACCAAAAGCATTCGTGACACTTTTGCGCCGTTTCAATGGGGCGACGCGTTTTACTCGGTAGACGGGGGCGACGCGGTCGTGCCATGACGGCGTAACGGGCAGTTCATTTCAATTCGGCACCCCGCATGTTTGCGGTGGCGCGTCGCGCCGGCTCGGGATGTTCCCGCCGCCGGGAGGAGATCCTCTGTCAAAACATCAGCGCCCCCCGGGAACGGATGGGGCGCTTCGAAGGGAGAGAGATTATGAATCGCAAGCAAACCCGCCCGCGGACGGTCCGCAGCGGCGCCCTGGCTGCCGCGGTTTTGGCGACACTCGTCGCAACTCCGGTGCTCCGCGCCGAGACTTCTCATAATACCAACGCCGGCGCGACTCAGAACGGAGCGTCCGGCGGTCAAAATAACAACGCCGTCACGATTACGCTTAGCGGATCCACCGCGCTGAAGAATTTCACCACCAGCCCGTATATCACGCTGCTCAACCCCGGCAGTTCAATCACGCTGCCCAATGGGATCGGCGGCGCGCTGACGACGTACTCGGCCCCCTCGGGTGCTACTACCAGCGTGCAGTTAGGGTCGGCGAATTTCACCGCGGCCGACAGCGCGTCGCTTAACGGAAGCCCCGTCACCTTTCCATATAACGCGTCGACAGCCAACCAGGCGAACTGGCCGGACCAGCAGAACAACTCCGCGATCCGCCTCGAATGGCATGAGCAGGGTTCGGTCGAAGGCGTCCTGGAAATGGTGAACGACCAAATCGGCTATGCCGGTGGTGCGGCGGGGACGCCCCTCATCCCCACCTCGCTTCGCAACCCCGTCCTGGGCAACTCGATCATTAACGCCCCGGGCTCCAACACGAAGTTCTCCAATCCGGTGTGGGTGAACGGCACGACCTGGGACGGCACATCGGCCGCGAAAGTCGCCGGCTCTGCGCCGCGGAACGGCTTTAACCTCAGCACCGCGCAGTACAACACGTATTCCAACACGTCATACAACCTCGCCACCGGCCAGAGCGTCGAGGGCGGCATGAACCGCGTGCAGATGGCGATTTCCGACGTGCTCCCGATCCAGGGTTTTTCAGTCCCGGGCGCCGGCTCATTGACGGCAACCCCCGGCACCGCAGGCTACGGCCAGGGTAACGCCGCCGCGGGTCTGGTCGTCGGTTCGCTTCCCACCAACGGCCCTGCCATCCCGGGATCCTCCTGGAAGCTCCAGGCGACCGACAGCCTGAACATGAAGCAGACCACGATCGACCCACAAACCGGGGCCGCATACGCGCCCGGCGCCTGGAATAGCGCCGGACTTGGGAACCTGACGAGCCGTTCGGTGGCCGTCACCGCGACGATGTTCGTCGCCAACCCCGGGACGGGGTTGGTGCAACTCAACCGCACCGACGCGCAGTGGCTTCAGACGACAGGCCGCCTATCCAACGGCGCGACGTTCAACATGACCACCCGCGACGTCGGCTCGGGCACGCGCAACGTCGCGGCCCTCAGCACGGGGATCGACCCCACGCTCGCGGTGGGCGTGAATGACTCGGGCAACGGCTACAACCTGACCGCCGGCCAGGATTCCGCCGCCCAGCTCGACATCGGGTCGCAGATGAAGTTCTCCAACAAGAGCTCGGGTGGCGGGCAGTTGCGGCCCACCGTCCAGAACAACCGCATGGCCGTCGGAACTTTGGGCCTTTCTGACGCCGTCGGCTTTACGGTCAATACCTCGACCGTGCCGCTCCGCGCCCTGTCTTATTCGGATTCAACGGACGGCTCCAAGCCGTACGTCGCACCAGGCTTCTCCACCATCACCGACGGCAGCTACGCCATCTGGCAGACGGAGCAGTACGTCACAGTGAACGCGCCCAACGCCAACTACGGCACCGCCAACCCCGACATCAAGGGGGACAATCAAGGGAGCGTAAAGAGCTTCATCGCGAACATCCAGAACACGGTCGCCGGGTTCCCCTCCTCCAGCATCGCCAACCCCGCGGACGGGCTTCTCAACAAGGGTTTTGTATTGCCTGAGATGATGCAGGTGAAGCAGTCCATGAACGGGGTCGGGACCACCAGTTCCAACCTGCCGCAGGACGGGGGCACGTATAACGATAATTTGCGCCAGGCGGTCATTAACACCCCGTCCTATAACAGCAAGTTTGCGAACGGAAACCCGACCACGGTCACCAGCGGGGCGGCGGGGGCCACCTATGGTCTTGCCGGTGACAACCAGGCCTCGTTCAACGGCACGATCCCCATCACTTCCGCGAACTATCTGTTCGGGAACTTCAACCAGAACGGCGTCCGCGACTTCAGCGCCATCAAGACCGCCCTCTATGCCGAGCAGGCGCTCCGCGCCGGGCCCGGCGTGAACTCGTTGAAGTTCGACAGCAACGGCAATGCTCTTAACGCGGGCGGGGTGAACTCCACGAATGTCGTTGTTCCCTCCCCCTCGGACCCTGCCGTCAGCGTCGCCGGCCTCAATGCCATGAATGGCGGTGCTGGCGCAACCAAGGGCGACTTGATCGTCCTGGGCGACCTCGCCGGCTCCGGCCGATTCGACGGCCAGAGCCTCTATCTCATGGCTCACAATGCGGCCCTTTCCGACTCCTCGGGCGCGGGGTACACAAATGGCGCCCTCACCGCGGCGTCCGGCGCAAACCTCGACGCCCAGATTCGCAACGGCGTCCTGCGCAAGAACGACGCGCTGACCTACCTCGACCAGCACATCGCCCAAGGCGCCCCCGAACGCGTCGAGGCCCGCGCCGCCTACACCACCTACAACGCCAATGGCCAGAACCCCGTCGTCCACAACAATGACCCGAACGGCGTCAACGCCTTCAATAAGTTCGACGTCAACCGTGACGGAAACTACGACCGCACCGACGCGTCCATCGTCGACCATTTCCTGGGCAGCAATTACGCCACGCTTACGGATGCCCTATCCGCCACGCTCAACCAGGACCGCACCCTGGGCACCAACAGCCCGACCACGCTAACGATTCCCTTCAACCTCGTGGACGCCAAGCTCATCGACGGGGCGGGCACCACCATCAACTCCGCCGATCTGCAATCGATCACCTCGGACTTGATCACTCAGGGCAAGTTGCTGGCCGGCGACGCCAACTTCGACGGTCACGTTGACTTCAACGACTTCCTGATTCTCCAGCGGAACTTCGGCCACGCGGATATGCACTGGAGCACAGGCAATTTCGTGGGCGACCCGACTATTGACTTCAACGATTTCCTCGCCCTGCAGCGCAACTTCGGGCACAACTCGCTCACCAGCCAGCAGGCTGCGGAAGTCGCGGCGTTCGCCGCCGACCCCACCGCTTCCGTCCCCGAGCCCGCATCGCTGGCCCTGGCCGGCTTCGGAGCCCTGGGCCTGCTGGCCCGGAGGCGAAGGAGTGCCCGTTAAATCGTCCTGTTAAGTCTGGGAATTCGCGTAGTTTGAGCTCCTTGTCACCAAAACGAATAAGGCACAGCCCGTTAATAAAACGCACACTTTTGCTGGCGATCATCGGTCTGTGACACATGTGACCGGAGTTGAAAGTACGAATCTCCCTTCGCTTACTGCTGATGCACCTGATCTTTACAAACGATTCGCGGGATATGTATCCCGCAATACCATTCGACTTAGGAGAAAGAAGATGAATTTTCGCAATCTCACCAATGTCACGCGTACGGCCGGCCTGGCTGCCGCGGCCTTGGCCGGTCTGGCCTTTGTCGCCCCGGCCCGCGCATCGTCGGTCATCGACCTGACGCTCACCGTCGATCAGGTCGCCAAGACTTGGAAGGCCTTCGCCACGGTAGTCTACGACGGCCAGGGTCCGGCCAATAACGGCCTGGACGGCATCAAGGTGGACATCACCTCCTCCGGCAACATCCTGGTCCCCATCTCCGGCAGCTCCAACAAGATGCCGGTGAACAACAACGGCTTCACCGACAGCAACAGCAACACCGTGCCCGTGGGCTTCACCTTCAACAAGTTGCAGACGGCCATCACCACCACGGACCTGCAGTTCACCGGCGGGCAGTCCACCACCTTCAACAACGACGACTCCTCGGGCAGCGGCTATCAGAACATCGTCGTCGGCTATGGCCAGCCGGGCATCAGCTCCGGCAACCTGGCCGGCACGACCGTCAGTTGGGGCGACCCCGCCCTGCTGGCCACCGGCAAGTACACCGGCACCAGCGGCACGCTCTCGATCGGGTTGGTGAACAGCACCTCCGACTTCAACCTCCTCGACTCCACCTATGTTTCGCCAGAGGGAAATGTTTTCAGCCACGGCCCGGACCAGATCGTTCCGCAGACGGTCTCCATCACCGCGGCCCCCGAGCCCGCCGGGCTGGGGCTCCTCGCCATCGGTTCGCTCGGCGTGCTCGCACGCCGTCGCAAGGCCTAAGCGCTTCGCATTTCGGTCCGGCCCATCGAACGCGGGCAACTTCGTATTGCATACATCCACCGCAGGTGCATGGGCGATCGGCCCCGGCGCCTGCGGTTTTCATTGCGCCTTGGGGAGTACGAGGTCTTCCCACGACGAGGGCGCGCGTTCGCGAGTACAAATAAAGCGGCACGGCCCACCGAAGGGCCGTGCCGTTGATATTCTAGCGATCCGGCTCAGACGCCGCTTACCGCACCAGTTGCCCGCCGATGGTCACTGGTACAGGCTGTGCAGAAGGCTTGTAGCTGGGCTCGACGGCCAGTTGCAGGGGCCGGCGCAGGCCGCTGGGGGGCAGGCCCTCTTCGTCGATCTTTCGCTGGATCGCCATGATCCCTTCGATGAGCGTCTCGGGCCGCGGCGGGCAGCCGGGCACGTAGACGTCCACCGGCATGAACTGGTCGATGCCTTGGATCGTCGCGTAGGCATCAAACACACCGCCGGTGCTGGCGCACGCGCCCATGCTGATGACCCACTTGGGCTCGGTCATTTGCTGGTAGATGTGCTGGAGCACGGGCATCATCTTAATGGTGACGCGGCCGGCGACGATCATCAGATCGGCCTGCCGCGGGCTGAAGCGCATGGCCTCGGCACCGAAACGGGCGAGGTCGTAGCGGGAAGACGCCGTGGCCATCAGCTCGATGCCGCAGCAGGCGGTGGCAAAGGGCATCGGCCACAGCGCGCTGCGGCGAGCCCAGTTCACGACCTTCTTGAGCTGGGTGGTCAGCACGTTATCCGGCAACAGATGGGGGTCCAACATAAATGTCCTTCAAGTCAATATCGGCTGCCCCGAGCCCCCGGGCGTCCAATTTGTGAATTATAGAACGAAGTTCGGCCGGCTGCCAGTCAAGGGGGGCAAATGATGCGAACCGGATGAAGCGATAGATTTTTCGGCGTCCTAGCTCCCTCCTCCGGTACTCCGGGGGAGGGCTGGGGAGGGGGCGCGATACGCGAGCAAACACGTTGATCAAAAGAACTCCCACTCTGACCATCCCCCGGAATACCGGAGGAGGGAATGCAAGCCCCCACGAGGATTTCACGCGCGGACGAAAGCTGCTGCCGGCCGGAGAATATCACCAATCGGTGAAGCCATGGCATAAACAAACACGGACAAATATTGGTCGGATCGCGTGTCAAATACCAGCAACGCCCTCGATCTGGATGGCGGCGTATTCACCTGGGACGACCCGTCGAAAATCGCGCAGTCGCTTAAG
>JAQGHP010000775.1 GCA_028288775.1 Phycisphaerales bacterium
GTGCGCCGGCGAAGTCATCACCCAGGCCGACTTCGGCTTCACGGACGCCGAGAGCACCGCCTTCGAAGCCCAGCTTCTGCTCGACGACAAGGAATACGTCCGCGCCGAACAACTGGCGTATGAGGCCATGCTCAAGATGGCCAAGACGCTGGTGCAATTGCAGTGGCCGGACGTGCCCACGACGCCCGATTCGATCGTCAACGAGTTCCGCACGCGGTTCGTGGAGACCAAGTTGTTCTGGGACACCTACCACGCCGGGCAGTTCGCCAACTACCTTTTCGCCCGCCACGCGGAAGGCCCCGACCCGCGCTACACGCAGGACACGGCCCACAAGCTGGTGGAGGAAGCGAACCTCTTCATCGACGCCGCCCACAAGGCTCACGCCAAGTACCGCGCGTCGCTGAACGTGCTAACGCCGGTGTGAGTGGACACGATGGCCGGCACTTTGCATTCTGCACTCTTCGCTCTGCACTTACTCCCATGACTTCGCACAAAATCGCCGTCAAGTTCTTCGTCGAGGATCCCGCCTTCCCGGCGGGCAGCGAGCTCGTTCCAGTCTTCCATTCGTGGATCCAGTCCCACGCCGTCGCCGACCATCTGCCGATTGACGTCGCCGATTATCAGCACGTAAAGGAAGGCCCCGGCACCCTGCTCATCACGCACGAGGCGAATTTCGCCCTCGACCGCGAAGGCGGCCGCCCCGGCCTTTTGTACGTCCGCAAGCAACCAATCGCGGACGCCGACACGTTCGCGGACCGCCTCCGCGCGATCCTCCGCCCGACGCTTGAAGCCGCCGTCCGCATCGAGCAGGACCCCCGCCTCGCCGGCCGCGTGAAATTCCGCACGGACGAGTTCCTCTTCCGCATCTACGACCGCCTGCTGGGACCCAATGAACCCACGACCTTCGCCGCGGTGAAGGGTGATCTGGAAGCCGTCGTATCCGACCTATACGGCAATCCCCCCCGCGCGCTGGAGTTTGCGCCCCATCCCGGGTCCCTCTTCGAAGTCCGTATCAAGACCGGCAGTTCCCCATCCATCGACACGCTCGCCAACCGCCTGTCCCCGACAACGTCTCACTAGGTGCTTGTCCCATGTAGGGTGGGCGTACTCGCCCACCATTGCCATCGCACGACGTGCAATCGGTGGGCGAGTACGCCCACCCTACACTGCAAAAGCGCGAAAAAGGCGGGAGCCACGAATCGCACGAATGAACACGAATAAATGCGAATTCATTCGTGTTCATTCGTGTTCATTCGTGCAATTCGTGGCTCTCCCCCGACTTCGGATTTGATTCGGATTTCGGGGATTCGGATTTCGGATTTCCGCCGTTAGGCGAGCGCCTTCTCAATCAGCCCCCGCTCAACTTCCGGCAACCCCCCCGCCAATTCCATCGCCGCGACGTGCCCACGGTCTGACATTTTCCGCCACGTCTTGCGCAGGATATCCACGACCTTCGCTTCCTCATGCCGCCGGGCGAAATCGACGTAATCGATTTCCAAAAACACCAGGCACGCGGCGTCCTCCAATGTTTGGGTTTCGGGATCGGCCTTGAGTCGTTCCTTGCGGATCAGTGCCTGCACGCGTGCGACAAGCGGCTCGTCGTAGCCAACTTCCCGGAGAATCTCCGCCGCCTGCTCGGCGTGAAACGCGCCCAGGCGCGTGCGCCATTGGTGATAACCCGGGCGGGTCATCGGGTAATTAGAGCGGGGAATGACCCATCGCCGAAGGTGCTGACAGCGCACGGCCAGGCGCAGTGCTTCGGATGCGCCGGGCTCGAGACGATCGAGCCAGGCGCTCATCCGCTGGCCGTAAAAAAGCTCGGCGGGAACCTCACGACCCGCGTGCAGCGCGCGGCCGGGGTCCTGCGCATTGGCCGCATCGATTCGCTCGATCGCCTCGTTGAACCGTGAAAGCTCCGTACCCATTGCCTCCATCGTAGCGCGCCAGGGCCGTAAAGTAAGAGGCCAGGTAGTGGGTCAGTCTAAAAGTTCCGCCGGGTGCTATAGGCCGGCGTAGTCGCAGACCGGTGCTGTTGCGGCGACTTTAGAGGCACAGCTCTTGGGGCACCGCGATCTGTGGCACCCGCGAAATGCGCTGCTTTCAATTTCCACGCCGCACCCTCACCCTGCCCTCTCCCTGGGAAGGAGAGGGAAAACATCGCCCCCATCTTTCCCCTCTTTCCGCGCCCACCTACAACTTGCGGGCTCGAACCCCTATAATGCGGGCTTCTGTGTCCGGGAGTCGGAAGGTTTTGAAGGAGCCGTGCGTGGCTAAACGATCGCCGCTTGCCGAGAAATTGGACGAAGTGAAATCGCGCATCGCCGCGGCGGCCATCAAGGCCAAGCGCGATCCCGCCGAGGTCACCCTCATCGCCGTCACCAAAACCGCCGCCCCGGAGCAAATCCGCGAGGTGCTCACCCTCGGCGTCGGCGACCTGGGCGAGAGCCGCGTGCAGGTGCTCACGCAGCGGGCGGCGCAGATCAACGAATTCCTCCAGCGCCGCCAGGTGCATGGCGACGCCACCGCCGTCCCCACCAAAGTCCGCTGGCACATGATCGGCCACCTCCAGCGTAACAAGGTCAAGCCCGTCCTCCCGATCGTTCACAACATTCAGACCATCGACAGCCTGCGCCTCGCCGAGGAGCTCGACATCCAGGCGGCCAAGATCAGCCGTCGCGTGCCGGTGATGCTCCAGGTGAACGCCAGCGAAGAGGTGCATAAATACGGCGTGGCCGTCGGGGCGGCCGTGCATCTGGCCGAGCAGATCGATTCGATGCCCAACCTCCAGCTCGTCGGCCTGATGACCATGGGCCCCCTCACCGGCACCGAGCCGCAGATCCGCGCCGT
>JAQGHP010000040.1 GCA_028288775.1 Phycisphaerales bacterium
AAGCCCCACGCGATCACCACGTCCAAGAGCAGCGGCCAGTAGAGTTTCTTTCGCCACGCGTCGCTCGCGCCCAGCGCCGTCACGGCGCAGGTGACGGCGAGGATGGACGCGATGCCCATGAAAATCACGTGCAGGCGGAGCATGTGATAGCGGGCGTCATCGAGGCCCTGATGCGTCTTGACGTCCCACAGGGCGTAAATTCCGCTGGTGGCGGCGGGGAGTGTCAGCAGCGCGCCGATCACGATCATGAACCGGGCGGCGGTTCGGACGGCGCTCCGCCGCCAGAGAAAACTGAACAGCTCGATGAACACGCCCAAGACGAAAACGCCCAGCGGGTAATGAATCAGGATGACGTGGAGGTTCGGGTTGACGAAGCGTAGCGGCACACGGACTCCTTAAGGAAAGTGAAGGTGGGGAAGATACCCGGCCCGCCGGGCCGGTGCCAGCGGGTGCAAGAGTGGGTGGGGCAGGCTATCCTTGCTCCCATGGCGCGAACGATCGCTGGAATGGTGGTTGTCATCACCGGCGCGAGCGCCGGCATCGGCAGGGCCCTGGCGCTCGAGCTTTCGGCGCGCGGGGCGAAGCTCGCCCTCGCCGCCCGGCGGGCGGATCGGCTTGAAGCGCTCAACGCAGAGCTCGGCGGTTCCCACCTTTGTATTACCACCGACGTCGCCCGGCGTGAAGATTGCGAACGGCTCATTGCCCGCTCAGTGGAACATTTCGGCCGCATCGACACGCTCGTCTGCAACGCCGGCTACGGGTTCCTCCGGCCGGTCGCCGAGTCCTCGCCCGAGATGGTGCAGGAGATCTTCCAGACGAACGTGTTCGGCACGCTCGATTGCATCCGCGCCGCCGTCCCGCTGATGTCGCGGCAATCCCCGGCAGGCGGGTGGCGCGGGCAGGTGATGCTGGTTTCCTCCGCCGTGGCGCGGAGAGCGATCCCGTACTTCGGAATCTACTCGGCCACAAAAGCCGCGCAGCTCTCGATGGCTGAGGCGATGCGCGTGGAGCTCGCCCCGCAGCAGATTGCCGTCACCAGCGTCCACCCCATCGGCACCGAGACCGAGTTCGGCACAACCTCCGCCTCCCGCAGCGGCGGCAAGCGCCCCAGGCGCATCTCCGGAGAAGTCTCGCAATCGGCCGAAACCGTCGCGCGAAAAATGGTCCGCGCCATCGAGCACCCCCGCCCCGAAGTCTGGCCCGCCGCCGCGTCGCGCTGGGCTCTGGGCTTCGCCACGCTCGCCCCGCGCCTGGCAGACCGAATTCTCTCCAAACGCCGCGGACAAATCGGCGGGGAATGACGGCAGGATCCGAATCCCTGAAGCACAAATCAGCCGCGACGCGGAAAACCGCGAAGCCGCGAAGGGCGCGAAGACAGACGCGAAGAAATGCGCGGAGGTCTCGGGAGAGTGCATTCGGCCATTATTGAATTTGGCCTCAAAGCGTAGCCGAGAAGCGGTGGGCGAGTACACCCACCCTGTCTTAACCGTGTTGATCTGTGTCCATCTGTGCGACACCTCCCCCGCATTTCTTCGCGTCTATCTTCGCGCCCTTTGCGGCTTCGCGGTTTTATGGGTCGGTGCGATGCGTACTTCGCGGCTTCGCGATTTTACCGGTCAGCGCAACGCGTACTTGCCCACCAATTCCGGCTTCACCGCAAGGTAATACAGTTCCCCCGCGTTGAGCTGGTGGCCGGAGACTTGTTGGGCGCGTTCGCCGATGCCCATGTAGATGTCGCAGCGGCCGGCGGAGCGGATCGCGCCGCCGCGGTCCTGGTCGAGGGCGAAGCCGGAGAAAGGGCGGGGGCCGCTGTCGCCCGGCGTCGCGCCGGCCAAGGGGAAGACCGCTTCGCCCGCCGGGATCGGCACGCTCAGGAACGCGACCATGGCCGGCGGGTAGACCGCCTTGTCGGTGGCGAGGCTCGCGAATTTGGTCACGGGCACGTTGAGCGCCCCGAACGGCCCGCCGGGCCGGTCGGCGAAGAAGGCGGTCCGCTCGTTGGTCCACAGATACTTGTCCATCGCCTCCGGGTGGGCGGCGAAGTAGGTGCGCATCGTGTCGAAGTTTAAATCCTTCTTCGCGATCAATCCGTCCGCGACCAGCTTCTCGCCGACCTTCGCATACTCGCGGCCATTGGTCCCGGCGTTGCCCACTTCCATGATCCGCCCGTCCGGCAATCGCAGGCGCGCGCTGCCTTGCACGGTCACCACGTACGCGTTCCAGCGGCTCGTGAGCCAGACCAATTCCTGCCCGGCGAGCGCGCCGCTTTCGATCTCACGACGAGTGTAATAGGGGACCAGCGTTCCCTCGGGAGTCAGGCGGTTGACGTTGTCGCCCGATTCATCGCCGCGCAGGTCGGCGGGGTGCTTGTAGAGCGGCCACTGGTAAGGCCCGCCGCGGGTGAGGCTCGCGTCGTAGGTGGGCGTGAAGTAGCCGGTGAAGAGCACCTTGTTCGTATACCCCGACCCATCGGGCGAGGGCGCGCCGATGCTTTGATACACCTCAAACCGCTCGGCGATCGTCCGGTTGAACTGATCGGGTGGCAGCGCGAACACCCCCGAATCGATCAGCTCGCGGAACGCGCGTACGGACGCCACTGCACGGTCGTGGCCGATATCGAGGTAGGGGTACTTCTTCTCACTGCTTCGCCGGTGCAGGTAGGCGAGGCTGTTGTCCGCCGACTTGCGCAGATCGGCAAGGTTGAGCGTCCGCAGCGCCTGCGAGAAATCCGGGTATTGCCCCGGCGACACCTTGCGCAGCGCGAGTGTGCCCGCCGGGAGTTCCTGAGTGAAATCAATCGCAGTGGGAACCGGCGCCGGCGGCTTCTTCGGCTGACAGCCCAGCGAGGTCGCGATGAACGCGAGCGGAAGAAACAACGAGATGCGATCCGTCCATGTATGCACCAAAACTTCCTCCATGAAATCGGCGCGCGGATCATACTCGGGCAGTGGGATCGGTTGCCAGTGCAGCGCGACGGTAGGCCGTGTCGTACTGAGGGCGTCCTGCCAAATGTCGTGGCATGGGCGGCTCGCCCATGGTCACGGTACCCCGTGATGTTCGGCATGTGGACCATGGTTGGATTGCCCGGCGATTTACCCGGCCGGAGTCAGGGCGTACACTGTATCCATGCGGCAAGTCGTACTTTATCCCGACCTCGAAGACGGTGGATGGGTTGTCGAAGTCCCCAGCCTTCCCGGCTGCGTCAGCGAAGGGGATACTCGCGAGCAAGCAATCGAGAATGTTCGAGACGCCATCGAAGAATGGATCTCCGCGGCCCGGCAGGTGGGAATGACGATCCCGGACGAGACGTTTGAAGTTCAAGTCTGCGTGGTATGACCCTCGGTCCTCGGCGGCATAGCGAGGGGCGGCGATACGGGGACCTGCGATGAGTTCACACCTTCCAGTCGTCTCCGGCGGCGAGGCCGTGAAGGCTTTCATCAAGGCGGGCTTCACCCTGCTGCCGGGGCGCGGCAAGGGGAGTCACATCGTCTTACACCATCCAGCGACGAATAAGCTGTTGACCGTGCCAAATCACCGGCCGGTGCGGCGCGGCACGCTACGTTCGCTGATTCGCGAGGCCGGCTTGACCGTCGATCAATTCAGAGAGTTACTCTAGCTTTCTAGAGTCTTAAGTCGCCGCGGCGTGGGCCTGGACCTGCTTCTCGGCGTGGTAGCTGCTGCGCACCAGCGGGCCGGATTCGACGTGGCGCAACCCCTTGGCTTCGCCGCGGATTTTCCACGCGGCAAATTCATCAGGGTGTACCCACCGCGCCACCGGCAAATGTTTGGCCGTCGGCTGGAGGTATTGGCCGAGGGTGAGGATGTCGCAACTGATCGCGACCAGGTCATCGAGCACCGCATCGATCTCGTGCTCCTCCTCGCCCAGGCCCAGCATCATGCCGGTCTTGGTGACGAAGCCCTGATCCTTGGCGACCTTCAGCAGCTCCAGCGATCGGCGGAACTTCGCCTGCGGGCGCACCTGGCGGTAGAGGCGGGGGACGGATTCGATGTTGTGATTGAGGATGTCGGGCTTCTGGTCGAGCACCTTTTGCAGGGCGGACCAGTCGCCGCAGAAATCGGGGATGAGGACTTCGACACTTGTGCCGGGCGATTGCAGGCGGATCTGACGGATGGTCTCCGCCCAGACCGCCGCGCCGCCGTCGGGGAGCTCGTCGCGGTTGACGCTGGTGATGACCGTGTGCTTCAGGCCCATCGTCGCGACCGCCTTGCCGACGCGCACCGGCTCATCCAGATCGAGCGTCGGTGGCCGGCCGGTCGCAATATGGCAGAAGCCGCAGGATCGGGTGCAGACGTCGCCCAAGATCATGAGCGTTGCGGTGCCCGCCGCCCAGCATTCGCCCATGTTGGGGCACTTGGCGGACTGGCAAACGGTGTGCAGGCGCTCCTCGTTCACGAGCTTCAGCAGCTTGGAGAATTCCTCCCCGCCGGGCATTTTCATCTTGAGCCAGGAAGGCTTGCGGCCCACGCCGGGGCGCGCAGCCGCCTCGTCGGAAGTGCCGGTAGGGAGAACAAGGTGGTCGAGTGAAAAACCCATGCGCTGCCGGGGAATCTTATGGGCAATCGCCGCGACGATCAAACAAGAGATCCACGAAGGGCACGAAGGGGAGCACGAATAAACACGAAGGCGAATCCGCGGTTTTCGACCGAAGTCTTCGTGTTTATTCGTGTTCCCTTTCGTGCCCTTCGTGGATCGTCTGGTTATCGGACCGGCCTATTTCTTCCCGTATTCCCGCACGAACTCCACGCACTTCTTGATCTCGTCCGTCGGGTTTTCCTGGTGGTATTCGTATTCGATGGAGACGTTCCCGGCGAACTTCTGCCGCTTGAGTTCGTCGAGGATCGCCTTCACGTCGGAGACGCCCGTGCCGTAGGGCACGTCGTGGGCGCCGGGGGCGAACTCGTTGAGGTCCTTGAGGTGGCTGCTGAGGACGCGGCCTTCGAGAATTTTCAGGGCGTCGATCGGCTTCACGCCGCTGCGCACCCAGTGGCCGGTGTCGGCGCACGAGCCCATGCGCGGGTCGCGGTCCTTCACCAGCGACAGGACGTAGTTGGGGTCCCAGAACTTATAGTTGGGGTCGTTGTCGCGCTTGGGGTGGTCGTGGATCGCCATGCAGATGTCGAATTCCTTGACCAGCTTCTCGATGATGTCCATGGCCGCGGGATCGGGCTCGCTGGTGACGGAGCGCAGGCCCATTTTCTTCGCGAACTCGAAGACCTTGCGGCACTCGCCATCGTTGTTAGGCAGGCCGACCACGCCGTAGTTCACGGCGCGGATGTTGTATTTCTTGAGTTGCTCCTTCACCTGATCCAGAACCGCGTCGGGCGAGTTGTGGCTGAAGGTGACGGCGGGCTGGTCCTTGCGCAGGCGCTGGCCGGGATAGAACTCGATCACCTTCCCGCCGACCTCGGCGGTCTTTTCGATCGCTTCCATCACGGTGAAATGGTTCCAGCTCCACGCCTGGCAGCCCAAAGCGAAGCCGCTGGTCTTGCAGTCATCGGGGATCTCCACGACCGCGCGGGCGGGGGTCGCGGCAACGACCAATACGAGCGCCGCGCAGGCGAGCACGCCAGTTCCCAGGAACGACATCGTTTACTCCTCGTCAGATGAAAGTGAAAAAGCCCAAAATCCGCCGGCGAAAGGCCACGGCCTCCGGCCAAATACATCTATCGCGGACGGCCCCGAATGTTGCATCACGGCGGGTTGTCGAGTGGGACAGTTTTCAGAGCCGGGGCGTGTCGCCCCGGTCGGGCGAGGCCCGCTCCGGTCCCGTCTTTCCCGTACTCAAGGAAGGGAACCTGCACGGAACTTCGCTCCGACCGGGCCGGCCCGGCTCCGAAAACATCGGCAATTGGACCGGTCAGGCCGCTAAATGACCGAGCGCGATTCGTATTTTGTGGTGCAGGCTTTCAGCCTGCAAATGCAGCCTGAAAGGCTGCACCACAAGCACATGTTTCTGTACGCGCATTCAGGGTTGCCCGGGGCGCTCGAAGAGATACGCCGCGCCGCCATGCGGATTCACGTAGTGGTCCTTCTCCGCACCCATCGCACGGAACGGGCGGAGCGTTGATTCCAGCGAGCGGGGATTGTTGGGATTGAAGGTCAGCAGGACCCAAATCCGCCGCTCGGAAATCTCGGCGGGCGAGGCGATCTTCATGTACAGCGGGGCAGGCGGATCGGGCCAGTAGCAGAGGGCTTCGAGGTGGCGGCCGTTGAACAGCGGCTGCGGGTGGTCGCCGGGGTTGGAGCCGGTCAGGGCCAGCGCCTCGCCGGGCAGTCGGCGGGTCCTGACGTATTCGACCGCGGGGCGGATGTGCGATCGGAAATCCGGATGCACGAACCGCGAGACGCCCGAGGGAATGGCCGCCCCGAACAGCGCCAGCGGCAGTCCCCACCAGAAAATCCGCAGTTCCGCGGGCAACAGTTCCCAAAGCATTGCCGCCCCCGCACCCGCCAGCAGGAACAGCTCGGGCATGAGGAAGAGCGTAAGCCGTCCCCCGTCGAACGGATATTGCCGCAGCAGCGCGGCGCACACCGCCATCGCGACCGGCGCCGCGCACGCCGCCCAGCGTTCTCCCTCGCGCCGGCGAACCGCCCAAACCGTAGCGCCCAAAAGGAGCAGCATGAAGACCGTCGCCGCCCAGCGGTAGGGCGTCTGAAGGAATTCGAAAATCTGCCGGCCCAACCACGCGGGAACACTCGCCGGGCGGTGCCAATCCGGGAACGCGGTCTGCCAGTATTCAAAGAGAAAGTTGGTGTGTTGCCGGCGGATCGAGACGAAGAACAGCACCGAGAACGACGCGATAAATAGTGCAATGCAAGCAGCCGCAAGCAAAGCTTCGCGCCAGCTCCGCCTCCAACACGAGAGCGCCAGGACGATCCCGACCCCTCCGAACACAACCGACACCGGGTGCGAGAACCAGACCGCGACCGAGGCGAACACCGCGGTGAGCGCGAGGCGCTGGAGCGGGTTTTTGTCGGGCCGGCCCAATGCGATGAGCAGCAGTAGCGCGGAGACGGTGGCATCGCAGCCGTACTGTTTAAGCTCCGCGGAATACTCCACGAGCTTGCGCGAGAGGGCAAAGAGCCCGAACGCGAAGAGCGCCGCGGGGCCGGGCAGAAGCCGCCGGGCGAGCACGCCGAATATCAACATTCCGAGCAGGCTTCCCGCCAGCGGAAGGAACCGCATCGCGTATTCCCCCTCGCCCGCCAGCCGCATTTCGGCCTTGAGCGCCCAAAGAAACAACGGCGGCGCCGCCTGGTCCCAATTGAGTTTCCCGACGAGCTGGGCGGAGGAAAGCTGCCGGAGGTTGATGAGGATAAACGCCTCATCCGCCCAGTAAGAGGCGCGCGCCTGATACTGCCGCACACGGGCCGCTGCCCCGAGGCACAGAAGCACGATCACCGCGATTTTCAGGAAGCGCGTGGTGTTGCCAAAGCCCGGCGGCGCGGAAGGTGAATCGACCGACAAAGCCGGGCGAACGGCGGTATTCCCCGACTCGCCAGGAGGGGCTAAATCCATCGGCGCACTATCGGGAGCGCCGGGTAAGGCGTCAAGCGCCGAAGCACATGACCACGAGCCATGCCAAATGCCAAGTATTTCAAGAGAGATGCGGCGATCTGCACGCGGTTTAGCCCCCTCTCTTGTGACATGGGCGTCCCGCCCATGCTTGAAGCGGGTGGAGTCGAGAAGTCCCCGACACGACCTTCGATGATATCGGGAAGGATCGTGTATTGCCCGCAATACTCTCCCAACGGTCGCAGCGTCGGGGAGTACCCC
>JAQGHP010000067.1 GCA_028288775.1 Phycisphaerales bacterium
CTCTCCCTCGTACTCGGGGGAGTGGGTTAGGGTGAGGGGCGGAACGTCGAGGTGCGCTTTCGTTGCAATCAACGCACTCTCACGCCCGGCCCCTCGCCCCTGCCCTCTCCCCCGAGTACGAGGGAGAGGGAGTAGATCCTCGCCTCAATCGGCGGCGTCAAAAACTCTGGTGGCCGCGAATTCGTGCGGCGAACTCTTGGCCTTCCTTCACTTGGTCAGCACTCCGTCAAGGTTGAGCAGCACGTTGGCGCAAACCGTCCACGCCGCGGCGTCCGCGGGCTCGATCCCGGGCGGCAACGGGCCGATCGGAGCGGTGGCGATCTTTTCCGCCTCAGCGGGTTTGCTCCGGTAATGCTCCACCTGCTCGTTGTAGAGCGCCACGAGCCGTGCGACTTGCGCCGTCTCGGGCGGGCGACAGAGGCAAAGCGTCAGGGCGTACGTCGCGCGCTCTTCGATCGTCTGGCCGCCTTCCTTCACGATGCGACGGGCGAGGGATTGTGCGCATTCGACGTACACGGGGTCATTGAGGGTGACGAACGCCTGCAAGGGCGTGCTCGTGGGGATGCGCCGCAGCGCGCAGATCTCGCGGCTGGGGGCGTCGAAGGCGCTCATCGACGGGTACGGCACCGTCCGCCGCCAGAAGACGTAGATGCCCCGGCGATATTTGTCCTCGCCCGTGCTGGTGGGGTATGTCCGCTCGCCGTTGAACGCGGCCTGCCACAGGCCATCAGGCTGCGGCGGAAAGACGGACGGGCCGAACATTTTCCCGCTCAATAATCCACTGAGCGCCAGGGCCTGATCGCGGACCAATTCCGCCTCGAGCCGGTGCCGCGGGCCACGGGAAATCAGGCGGTTTCTCGGGTCTTTTTCGATCAACTCGGGAGTCACGCGCGACGACTGACGGTATGCAGCGGACGTCACCATCAACCTGACCAGCGCCTTCATGTCCCAGGCATTTTTGGCCGATGTTTCCGGCCCGCTTGCCCCGTCGCGGAATTCGACCGCGAGCCAGTCGAGCAGATCCTGGTTGCTGGGAGCCTGACCCTGCGTTCCGAAATCCTCCTGCGTTTCGACGATGCCGACGCCGAAGAGCTGCGCCCAGAAACGGTTGGCCGCGACGCGGGCGGCGAGCGGGTTCTCCCTGTCCACGATCCACCGGGCCAATCCCAATCGGTCGGCGGGCGCGCCCTCCGGCAGCGGGTTGAACGCGGCCAGCACCGCGGGATCGACCTTCGGGCCTTTCACGAGGAAGTTGCCTTTAATGAGAATGCGACACTCGCGGCGCTTGTCCTTGGGCAGCTCGCGCATGATCGCAGTCGTCTGGGGCTTCACCTCATCCATTTCCTTCTTCAGTTTCGCGATGCGTTTGCGATCGGTCTCCAACTGTGGACTGACGGATTTGAAGTATGCGAATATCTTTCCCTTCTGTTCGTCATTCCGCTGATCGGGTGCGACGGCCAGCGCCTCAGTGACGGCCGCGGGCAATACGCGCACCGGCCGCGGGGACGTTGTCGCGGAAATGCGGAAGCGGCCGAGGGAGGCATCCGGGAAACTCTGCTTGAGGGTGAAAGTCAGAACGACCGGCCCATCGCCGCCGACGGCCGCCGCAGTTTCGAAAACGGCTTCGTGCGCCTTGCCCGCCTGCGGGAAGATCGCCCAGCCGGAATCCGGGCCGGCCTCCTTGCCGATCGCCTTGCTCGCGGGCCATTCGCCGGGGTCGCTCTGGTGGAAGCTGTCGCTGGCGTTCTTCAGCACCACCGCGCGCGGCGCGGAGAGGTCAATTTCCAGCGTGGGCATCGGCGGAGGGCCGATCTCGCTTTCCCACGCGGGGTTTCGTTTTTCATCGAGAACCAACATGCGGAAATCACTCAGCCGCCTTTGCAGGCTGCTGTCCGTGCGGTTCCAGATGACGACTTTGTCCAGATCTTGTTCAGAGCCGAGATCCACCTCCCACCACGGGTTATCCGACTCGGCGGTGTGGCTGGTCTTGTGCTGCACAAAGTCGCCATCGGTAATGCCATCGATGGCGAACTTGGCATCGCCTTCAAATGCGGTGGTCGATTGCGAGGCCTTTCCTTGGAGGGCGAGATTCTCTGAGCCGCGGAAGATCTGTACCTCGGCCAGATGCAGGATCTTCTCGTGCCCCGGCAATTCGATGCGCACGAAGCGGCCACGAACGGGCCCGGCTTTGGCGGGCGCAACGGTGACGTGGAAATGATTGAGCACGAAGCCGCCGTTGTCGTGGCGGCCGGGGCCGTTGCTCGGGAGGCTGGGATCGGGGAGCGCTTCGATGCGGAATGCGGTGATGCCTTTGAGATCGGAATTGGCGGTGAGCGTGTAGATGTCGGTGGTTGGCCGCGTGCCCGAGGCGAGGAGGGATTTGTCGTCCGCCTTTGTCAGCGTTGCGCCGTTGGCGGAAGCGAAAGTCTGCGGGTCGAGCGCCACCCATTGCGGCATTTGGGCGGAGAGCGACTGCTCCCACTTCGCCTGCGCCTCGGCCCATTGGGCCGGCTGATCAAGCTTCGCTTCGATCGCGGCGATCTGCGATTTCAGGTCGGAACGCTTCGCCTCGTCCGCGGGGCCGGGGGTGGGGATGGTCGGGGCTTCGTCCTGGCGGTTGGCATCTTCGGACTGATTGAAGATCGCGAAAAGCTGATAATACTCGCGGTTGGTGATCGGGTCGTACTTGTGCGTGTGACACTGGGCGCAGCCCATCGTCAGGCCCATCCAGGTTTGCACGGTGGTGTCCACGCGATCTTTGATCGCGGCTACGCGGAATTCCTCCGGATCAGTGCCGCCTTCCGTGTTGGTCATCGTGTTGCGGTTAAAACCAGTGGCGATGAGCTGGTCGGTGGTGGGATTGGGGAGAAGGTCGCCGGCAATTTGCTCGACGCTAAAACGGTCGTACGGGAGATTGCTATTGAAAGCCTGAATGACCCAGTCGCGGTAGCGCGAGCAGGTCATGCGCAGCGGATCGGAACCGTAGCCGGCGGAGTCGGCGTAGCGGGCGCAGTCGAGCCACATGCGCGCCCAGCGCTCGCCGTAATGCGGATTGGATTGCAGGCGATCGACCAGCTTTACGTAAGCATCCGGCGCGTTGTCGCTGACGAAGGCCTGGGTCTCCGCGGGCGTGGGCGGGAGGCCGATCAGATCGAGGCTCAGTCGGCGGATGAGCGTGTAGCGATCCGCTTCGGGGTTTGGGCTAAGGCCTTCCTTTTCCAATCGCGCAAGGATGAATGCATCGATGGGATTGCGCACCCAATCCTTCTTCTTCACCCCCGGCAGCGCCGGCCGTACGGGTTTTCTGAACGACCAATGCGTCAGCGCCTGCGACGGATGATCGACGCCATCGGGCCAGTTCGCACCCTGCTTCACCCAGCGGACGAGCAGATCGACTTGCTGCGCGGTCAGCCGGTCGCCCTTGGGCGGCATGACGGAACTCGGATCGTCGCCGCGAACGAGGGTAACGAGCTTGCTGTGGTCGGGATCATGGGGGACGAGGGAGGGGTCGCCGGAATCTCCGCCGATGAAGGCGGTGGCTTTGCTGTCGAGGCGCAGGCCGCCCTTGTGCTTCGCGGCGTCGTGGCACTTGTAACAGCCGTTTTGAAAGATCGGCTGAATGTCGCGGGCGAAATCCACCGCATCGGGCGTGGTCGCGGATGTTTGCGTTGCCGGGGCGTCCGGGGCGGATTGGGCATGAGTCGGCCGACTCGCCAGCGACAGCACGGCAATCAATATCGCGGGCAGCCCCGCCATCAGCAGGGTACCTATGATGAGCCGACGAACGCGCGCGGTTTTCGCCATATCAATATTCCCGACCACAATTTCCAAGCCCGGGCACCATCAGGAAATACCGACCGGCCCGCCATCCGTTACGAGCGGCCGCGGTCGGCGGTTCCGCCTTCCCTGCCGGTTGCAAGGAATCTGTTAGCGTTTTGTAGGTCTGGCATCGAAGCGACTACAATACCGCCGAATGGCTCAGCTGAAAGCGAAGAATGCCGGGAAAGTCAAAGGTGCCAAGGCGATCGCACGTGGCGATTTCTCCCTCCCCCGGTATTCCGGGGGAGGGCAGGGGTGGGGGGCCAGCGCTTCCGGCACTGGATCTACGAGGCATTCGCCCTCGCGTCGAACCCCCTCCCTAACCCTCCCCCGGCGTACCGGGGGAGGGAACAGGAGACCAAGCCGCGCCACGTGTGATCAACGAGCGAGGGGGGCAAGGGCGGGGTTACGTAACGTGCAATCGCAATCGCAATT
>JAQGHP010000121.1 GCA_028288775.1 Phycisphaerales bacterium
CACTTTGTCTCGTTTTGTCCCGCTTTCGCCCCTCTCCGTTGTGACATTTTCCGACAACCACAGCCCCGGCTGCGACTTATGAAAAGAGGGCCGACGGCGCACTGTGACATTTCTTATAACCCCAATCACAGGCGATGCTTATCGAGGCCCTATATAGATCGCATCCGAAATATCGGACCGCCGGTCAATGGAAAATCGTCATTCCCACCGTCGCCTGTTTATCAAATTATTGCGAACTTGGCATGCGCCGCTCCTTTGCCGATCCTTCCCTTTCTTGATCTGGGCAACGTGTACCCCACGAAGCTGGCGTAACTTTCGGAGCAGGTTCCCTGCCTTCCGATCGGCGCGGCTGCGCGGCGAAGCATGTTGTCCCTACTGTGAATTTGCTTTGCGTTCGTGAGGTTCCGAAAGTATAGTTTGCCGCACTCCCTTTAACGTCTCGCAACCTCCTGGGGGTGGGGCCGGCTACTCGCTATTACCATTCCGGACGGGCTGCCGAAATTTCGGCTCATAGCGAGGGTGCGGAGATCAATTGTGCCTGTCGCCGGGTGGAGAGAATGCAATGCGACCGTTAAAGCGGGCTGCGCGGGGCGTCGGTATCGGCTTCGGGAAGACTATCAAACCGCCCGGCCGCGGAAAGCAACCGCGCGTATCCCTCGCCGAAGCGCTCGAAGAGCGCTTGGCGCTCTCCGCCTCCCCGAGCATCCTGTCCATCACGCGCGCTTCGCCCGCGAATTCCTCAACCGATGCAACGGGCGTGGCCTACACCGTGACGTTTAGCGCGCCGGTGGTGGGCGTGGCCGCCAGCGACTTCACGCTCGCCCTCAACGGCGTCACCGCCTCAGCGCCGCTGACCGTTTCCGGTTCGGGAGCGGCGTACACGGTCGCCGTGAACGGCATCGCCGGCACCGGCACGCTGGGCGTGAATTTCACGGATCACGATACCGTTCATGACGCGGCGGGGCATCGCCTGCTGAGGCCCAACGCGCCTCTCGCCTTTGGCGATCCTTATACGCTTACCACCAGTTCGAAGCCTCAATCCATCGCCGTGGCGGACCTGAATAGAGACGGCAGGCTGGACATCGTATCCAGCGGTAATCCCATTTCCGTACTCCTGGGCAACGGCGATGGGACGTTCACTTCAATTCCGATCGCGGGTGACGGTTCGAATTCGCCGACCATTGCGGTTGCGGACGTGAACATGGACAGCAAGCCCGATCTCGTAACAGACTTCGGCGTGCGCCTGGGGAATGGCGACGGCACTTTCCAACCTCTAATCCCCTATTTCACGGGACCGTACCCCAGTGGTATTGCGGTCGCGGACCTGAATGGAGACAACCGCCCCGATGTGATTGTAGGGGACGGTTACTACAACGGCTTCCGCATGTTCCTGGGCAACGGCGATGGTTCCTTTAAGCCTTCCAAGTTGTATGCGACCAGCGGCGCTCCCGCTTTCTTTTCAGCCGTCGACATCAATTCGGATAACTTCCCCGACCTCGTGGCTGTCTCCTCGTTCAACGGCTACGTGTCAGTATCGGTCGCAAAAGGTGACGGTACGTTTCAGCCGCAGCAAAATATTGCCGTCGGCGCGAGTTTCCACTACGCCGGGACCGCAGACGTGAACGGGGACACAAAACCGGACCTGCTGCTTCTTGACTCCAGCAACTGGAAAGTGGGCATTATGCTCGGCAACGGCGACGGCACTTTCCAGCCGCCAGTCTCGTACGCCACCGACGGTCCGAATTCGCTTATTGCCGCAGATGTCAATGGGGACGGAAAACTAGACCTCGTCGTCAGTAGCAATCAAACCACCGGCCTGATTGATGTCCTGCTGGGCAACGGTGACGGTACATTCCAAACGCGCGTTGCTTTCGCGGTCGGCACTTATCCGCAGGCTATTGCGGTCGGCGACTTTAATGGTGATGGCGAGGCCGACATTGTAGCGGGCTACCAGTACCAATCTAACCTGACGGTGTTGTTGGGCAACATGAACGACAGTTACACCGGCCCGGTCTACACCATCGATCATCCGTTGCCGTCGGTGCAATCGATTTCCCGCGCCGACCCCGCCAGGCCGTTGATCCACTCCGATTCGGTGACTTACACCGTGACTTTCACTCAGCCCGTCACCGGCGTGGACCCGACCGACTTCGCCTTGGCGCTCAACGGCACGACCGGCCAGATCGTGCAAGTAACGCTCATCAGCGGGGCGGTCTACACTGTTACGATCGACGGGGTTTCCGGCAGCGGAACGCTGGGCCTGAATTTCATTGATGACGGCAGCGTCCATGACCTCGCCGGGGAGGGGCTTGTGAGCTACACCGGCTCATTTAGCACTTCGCAAGTGCTTTCGACCGGTCCAAGTCCGACCTACCTGGCAGTTGCCGACGCCAACCGGGACGGGAACCCGGACGTTTTCACCGCCAACTCCGGTAACTCGACTATCAGTGAGTTTCCGGGGAACGGCGACGGTACGTTTCAGCCCCCCGCGCCCGTTGCCCACGGGACAAGCAGCGTCTACTCCCTTTATACCGCCGACTTCAATCAGGACGGCAAGCCGGACCTGTTTGACGGCCAGTCCGGTGCGGTAATTCTGGGGAATGGCGACGGGACTTTCCAGCCTCCTTTGGCGGGGACGGCCAGTCGCCCGTACTGCATTGCTGACGTAAACGGGGACGGCTTTCCTGACTTGGTTTTTCAGGGTTATCAATTCATTCAAGTCGCTTTAGGGAGGGGCGACGGCACCTTTCGGGCACCGGTCTCCATCCCAGTCAAAGGCGGAACTAACTTCGATTCTGTCTCGGCATGTGACATAAATCAGGATGGAATCGTGGACCTCGTCGCCGACTCCTTCGGAGTCATTAGCGTGTTGCTGGGCAGGGGAGATGGGACCTTTCAATTGGCGTCCACCTATACTTCCGTTTTTCCCCTCAATTCTTCGGTGAACATTGCGGATGTGAACCACGACGGAATTCCAGACGTTATCGATCTTGACAACGTGTCGCAGGCGATCCGCGTGTTCCTCGGCAACGGCGACGGTACGCTACAGCCACCAATTTCCACGCCGGCGCCCGCTGGCAGATCCACGCTCGCCCTGACCGATGTGAACGCCGACGGCAACATTGACGCCGTGAGCGAAAGCTTTGCTAACACCGTGGTGCTGCTCCTAGGCAACGGAGACGGGAGTTTCCAACCTCAGCGCTTGAACAGCATCACCGCAACCTCCATCGCCGTGGCGGATGTGAACCGCGACGGGCGTCCCGATGTCATTGCCAACAACTATTACACGAACACGGCCGCTGTTTTACTAAATGGCGGCAATGGCGACCGCACCGGGGACCTTTACGCCGTCAATTCCGCCACGCCCGCGGTGAATCCCTTCGTGTTGACGGCGGGCGTGGAAGGAACTCGGACCCCAGCGATCATCGGATCGTTCACAGGTCAGCCGCAGGACGCCTTTACCGCGACCGCGGATTACGGCGACGGCTTCGGTGCCGGTAACCTCCCGCTTAGCGGCAACAATTTCACGATCGCCAACACTTACCCCGAGGCCGGGACCTACAACGTGACGGTCGTGGTTACGGACACCACCGCCGGCCTGGTCAGCGCGCCGTTCTCCACGACCATCACGGTATCGGACGCGCCCATCGTCGCCACGATCACCGGCGCTCCGGCTACCATCACCCTGGGAGCGAGCGTCAATCTGAATTTCACCGCTACCAACACCAACACGCAGGAGACGGGGCCGCTCGTGGAGTCTTGGAACATTCAGGACGGGTCCAACACCGTCGTCGCCTCGGGCACCGGTGGTCCATTCACCTTCACACCGACGGCCGCGGGGACGTACACGGTGAACTTCAGCGCCGGCGAATCGGCCGTCGCCGACGCCGAGACCGGCACGGCGACCGCGACCATCACCGTCAACCCGGCCGCCCCGACTTACCTCGGAACCCAAGTCGACGACGGCAACCGCCAGCGTTCGGAGGTCCGCAGCCTCACGTTCCACTTCTCCAGCCCGGTGACGCTCGGGGCCGGGGCGATCACCCTGGCCCGCTCCAATGCCCTGGGCAGCAACAGCGGCACCAACGACGGCAGCGCCCCCACCGACGCTTCCGCCGCCCTGGACCTCGCCCACGCCACCACCCCTGACGGGGGGATGAGCTGGGTCGTGCCGTTCGTGAAGAGCGTCGCCGGGTTCACGGATGTCTCGGGGAGCCTGGTCGACGACGTCTACGCCGCCACCGTGCATGCGAGCCTCGTGACCGACTCGTTTGGGCAGATTCTCGTCGGCGGGGACCAGGTGAAGAACTTCCACCGCCTGTACGGGGACGTGACGGGGGCCAAGACGGTGAACAACGCCGACTTCGCGTTCTTCTCCAACACCTTCGGCCTCACCAGCGGTCAGGCAGGGTACAACCGCTACTTCGACCTGCCCGGCCTGGGCAACAAGATCTCCAACGCCGACTTCGCGCAGTTCTCCAATCGCTTCGGAAAGAAGTTCGTCTATACGGCGAATTGAGGGATGTGCGACTTGGGGCGCGATGGGAGAGGTGTTGTGCTTTTGGGTTAGAAGCAGCTCATCCCTTTCAACCGTGTTGTTGAATTCCTCAAGACGCATTGAGTCTCACGAGCGTGATGTCATGCCAAATCTGCTCCCCAGCACTACTGCCGCATTCGCGTTGATCTTCAGTCTTTGGACGGCTGCCCCCGCCGTCCATGCCGATGCCATGCTCTGGAAGAGCAACGGGCCGCCCGCCGGGGTGGATACGATTGCGGTGGCGCCGAGCGATCCCAAGATCGTCTATGCGGGATCCACCGGAACCGATGGCGGGAAGGGAGTGTTCAAGAGCGCTGACGGCGGGCGTACCTGGGCGGCGGTGAATCATGGCATCACCAACCGGCGCATCAATGCGGTCGCCGTCGATCCGCTGCATTCTGAGATCGTCTATGCGGGCTATGAGGGGGAGGGCTTTTACAAAACCGCCGACGGCGGGGAGAACTGGGCTACCATCAACACGGCTCCCGTACACCATGGAACGGCCATCGCCATCGACCCTGTCGATACCAACGTCCTCTACCTCGGCACCGATAGCGGGATGTTCAAGAGCATCGACGGCGGCAAGACCCTCGCGCGACTGAACAACGGCCAGCCAGAGGTCGGCAGCGTCGTGCGCATCGTCATTGATCCGCACGACCGCCGGACGGTGTACATCAGCAAGTACAACGACAAGCTCGAAAACTGCGGCATCTGGAAAAGCACGGACGCGGGGGCGAGCTGGAATGCTGCAAGCACCGGCATTGCCGGCGGCCCCGAGCGGCAGCTCGGCCCCAATCAAAAAATCGACGCCGCACGCATGACCTTTGGCCTGACCATCGACCCGCAGCAGCCGGGCGTCCTCTACGCCGGCACGCTTGGCGGCGGAGTGTTCAAGACCACCGACGGTGCGGCCCACTGGATTCACTCCAGCGACGGCATCAACACGGGCATGTCGTTCGGGAACAATGTCTATAGCCTCGCGGTCGATCCCCGCAACTCTGGCGTGGTTTACGCGGGCACCGCCGGAGGAGGGATTTTCAAAACCTCAGACGCCGGCAAGCACTGGGTCGGCGAAAGCCAGGGCCTTCCCCCGCAAAGCGAGCACGGCGACATGGTCGGCATCATCTGGGCGCTCACCCTGGACCCAAAAACCCGCACGCTGTACGCCGCCCACTATGGAGACTCCGACGGCGTCTACGCCGCGAGCCTTCCTTAAAGTGAACGGCTCGGGAACCAGGGGCGGTATCTGAAATGACTTCCGTCTCCTCCGGCCCGCCACCGTCTGCGGGCCAGCCGTATCGCGGCAATCTGGGTAACGCAAAATCGCTTGCGTTTGCGAAAATCGTGTGATTTTCAAACGGGCACCCAGCGCGCTCTTGCGCGGTCCGGGGTAAAGGGTTGCGCGCCAAAATGTAAACCTTTTGCTATATATATAGTGGGCAGTGGTTTTTTCGAAGTGTGCAATGACGGACTGGTCATGGCGTGGCCAACGCCTGTTTGGGCTGGGAGGTTGTTTATTGCTTCTCGCAATACGAAAGCGGAATTCGGCCTCAACCGTTTAGAAGTGGTTTCAGAACCTTAATCGTGACATGGGCGTCCCGCCCATGCTCGAGGCGTGCGAGGCCGAAATGTCTTGAAATATAGGCTCTTTAATTTGAGTATTGCTCGCACGGGCGGGACGCCCGTGTCACAACGCGGTTCTGAAACCGCTTCTTGGCCATCCCGCCTGAACCGTCATTCGGCCAAGTCATTCGCGCCTGGTGCCCGGAGGCGTGGGCGGGCCGGCGGCGAGGGCGTCGTCGGCAGTCGCGTAGAGCTGGAACAGGTCCAGCAGCCGGGCCCGGCGAAGGGAGTCGGTGACCTGCTGCGAGGCCCCGGCGATTCTTACCACGCCCTTGTGCGGGGCGAGGCCCTGCCGGAGGCGGACCAGCAGGCCCATGCCCAGGCTCGAGATGAAGGCCAGCTTGGTGAGGTCGATCACCGCGATCGGCGGACGCTGGGCGGCCATGCGGTTGATGGCGATTTCAAAGCCGTCCATTCGCAGCCCAAGTTCGCCGCTCAGACGCAGGATTGTCCCGGCGGGGACGTTGACCAGTTCGACCTTCAGGGGTTCCATCGCACAACTTCCTTATTACGACTCTTTCAACCGTTCCCGCATCATCTCCCGGTTTTGTTGTGATTTAATTAACGACGGCACGCAGCGCCGATCCCATCGCATGATATGAAGACGGGTATATTTATGTGTTCGCGAGTAACTTTCGTAACATTCGAACTATGCGACGATTTATTGTGGGAATAGGGCTGGGGATCGGCCTGTTCGCCGCCGCGGCTCGGGGACAGGCGCCGCCGGCGGCGGAGAGGGCGCTGCAACAGGAGAACCGGCTTCGCCAGCTCCAGCAATTCGAACAGGACACCCGTCTGCGGGCCAACCCGGACATTCCGCCGGGCGAACGCCTTCTGCTCGATTACGGCGGATATACCTCGTTCGACTACCTCTCCATCGACGATTCGAACCAGAATAACCACGGTTTGCGTCAGTATGAGCTGGTCGGGTATCTACGGGCGAATCTCGACGGGGCGCAGGAACTCTTCCTCCGCGGCCGGACGGATTACCGCGATTACAACTCGGGCGACAGCTTCGACGGGTTCGGCAGCCGACTGATTAACCCGGACCTCGACCGCGGCTACTACCGCTTCGACCTGCAACGCGCCCAAGCCGCGTACGGCAAAGGGGCGGGGCCGGTGAAGGTGGTTGCGGAAGTGGGTCGGGATCTGGCGTACTGGGCCAACGGCCTGGTGCTGACGGAAGTGCTGGACGGCGGATGGATTACCGTCGGCGCAGGCCCGGTGGAGTTGCAGGCGCTAGTGGGGATTACGCCCACGCGGACGGTGGACATTGACACGTCGCGGCCCGAATACGCGCAGAACACCCGCCGACTGTTTTACGGGGGGATGCTCAGCGCCCAACTTGGCGAGCACCGGCCGTTCGTCTACTTCCTGGAGCAGAACGACCAAAATAACAAAGACCTTTCGGTCGTCGGCCCCATCACCACCGCGTTCAACTACAACAGCTACTACGCGGGAGTCGGGTCAGAAGGCGCGCTGACCGACAAATTGCGATATGGCGTGGAGGCGGCATTCGAAGGGGGCAGCACGCTTTCCAACAGCTTCACGGCCGCGGGAACGGGGAGTTTGATTCCCGTGCTGCAGACGCGCAACGACATTCAAGCCTGGGCCGCGGACGCGCGGCTCGATTACCTGACCGAAGGCCCGCGACAGACGCGCTTCACCGCGGAAGTCATCATCGCCAGCGGGGACCACGACCGCGGGACCAGCACCAATACCTTCAACGGCAGCAAGCCCGGCACCTTGGACCGCGGGTTCAACGCGTTTGGCCTTTTGAACACCGGCCTGGCCTTCTCGCCGGAGGTTTCCAACATCATCGTCGGGCGGGTCGGGGTTTCGACGTTTCCGCTGCCCAGCCATGCGGTGTTCCGAAGATTGCAGGTCGGAGCGGACTTC
>JAQGHP010000169.1 GCA_028288775.1 Phycisphaerales bacterium
CGCCGTCAGGGATGGCGGCTAGATCGCCGGGAACGCCGGGGATGATGGGGAGGGTCACTGGGCCACCTCCGAAGGGGCGGGGGAGCCACAATGCGCCCCACAATTTCGAGCGGGTTCTGTTAGGCGGTTTTGGACGGTTGCGGGCGTAGGCGGGCGTGTTTCGCAAGGCTCATTTAAGCCGTGCAAATTAAAGTATTTACCGCCAATAGGAGGGGTTGCAGGCGGTTCGGCGTGGGTATAAAAGAGCCCCGTAGGCGTGGGTGAGACCTACGGGGCAAGGAGGGAAGAAACTCTCTCGCACTAATAGTACGTGCAATTCATGCGACCGGTTTTAATCGGAGCCGGTCAATTTCAATAAGTTTTACGGAAATTCAGGCCCCTGCGAGCACCCTTTTCACTTTTCCGGTAATCGCGGCCCATTTCGTCGCCGGGCTCTTGTTTACGGTGATGAAGTCGCCCAGGAACAGCAAACTGACGACCCCGTTTACCCCGAAAAGACGTGACGCCACGGCATGGTCTTGCGCTGCCGCGGGATCAAGAAAGCTTAGGCGTCCCTCCGAGACCGGCCGATCCAAAACGAACTTCATCGCGTTCGGGTTGGGCGTGGGCTGTACCTCAGTCACCTTGTAAGGCATATGCCTAGCCGCCGGGGGCGGAGTATAGCAACGGGTGGCCGCAGTGCCATGGGATGTTGCGCGAATATTCAAAAAAACTTGTTCAAAAATCCAGCCCACTTCTAGCCCCGCGCGGCCGACGCCAGCGCGGCCTCGGGCCGCGGTGTCGGCGGCGCATCGGGCGTCGCCTGGAGCCGCACGGCTACCAGCGTCAGGTCGTCCCTTAGCTCGCGGCCCCGGCGGAAAGTGTTGACGGCGGAGATCGCTTTTTGCAGCACCGACTCGGCGTTTTCGCCGCCGCTCTCCAGCGCCAGCCGCAGCCCATCGACGCGAAGGCGGTCGCCCGCGCGGTCCTCGGCTTCCACCACGCCGTCCGTGTAGAGCAGGACCGTCGAGCCGGCGCCCAGAAGAAAACGCTCGGTGGGGTACGGCGCGGAGGCGTCAACGCCCAGCACCAGTTGCGGCTCGATCTTCAGGGATGTGAACCCCCCGCCGCCGCTGATGAGCGGCGCGGGATGGCCGGCGGTGGCGATCTCCACTTCCCCCGTTCGGGCGTCGATGATCAGCAACTGCATCGTGACGAACTGCCCATTGAACGCCTGGCTGCAAAGCTGGCGGTTCACTTCTTCCAGGCAGCGCCCGGGGTCGCACAAGCCGGGGAGCGTCACCCGCACCAATAGCTGCGTTGTGGCCATTAAAAATGCCGCGGCGATGCCGTGGCCCGTCACGTCGCCGATGGCGACGGCGGTGCGCCCGTCGGGCAGCTCGAAGAAGTTATAGAAGTCGCCGCTGATGTGGTTGGCGGGTCGGTTGAGGCTGGCGATGTCGATGGCCGCCCCGGCGATCGTCTTGGTCTTCTCCGGCAACCAGGCGAGCTGGATCTTTCGCGCCTCGCGCACCTCCTGGCGGAGCACCGCGTGGCGCTCGCGTTCCATTCTCATGCGGCTGCGGATGAGCTGCGCGGCGGTGGAGACGAGAATCGCAGTCATCGAAAACGCGACGAACGCCGCCCAGAAAACCGCCTTCTCCGAAAGATCGCGCACGACGCCGTCCACACCGCTGAGCGGCGACGCGACCAGCACGAACCATTTTTTCCCCAGCACCTCGACGGGGTGTACGCTGACGATCGAGGGATCAAAGCTCTGCGGGCCGATGTGGAAGGGCTTGTCAAGCGGACGCGTGCCGTCGTAATGCAGGCGCTCGAATGACGCCAGCGCCTCCTGCAATTGCGGCTCGGCGGACGCGTCGATCCGGTTATCGAGCAGGCCGTGATTGGACGCGGCGATGATGGTCATCGAATCGTCCACCAGCAGCGCGCCGGTGACCCCGTGCTGGGCAAGCCCGGCGAGGAAATGCTGTTCGATGGGCCGGGCGGCAACCGCCGCCACCAGAATCGCTGAGCGCTGCGGCAGGCCGTTGGGGCGCGGGCCGGTCGTCAGCGGCACACAGACAAGCTTGATCGCGTGGCCTCCGCCCCCCTGCTCCTCGATGACTTGGAACGGGCTGATGGTCGGCTCGCGTACTTCCTTCAGCCAGCCGCCCAATTTCGCGACGATAGCATCTTCAAATGGCGTCGAAGGATTGTTCAGCGCGTTGCGTTGGATCCGGGCGACTCGCGGCTTGGTCGTTGGCAGCGGACGTGCCGAATCGTCATCCACGACCAGGGCGTGGGGATGGAGCCGCTCGTCGAGCACGAACAGATGCGCGCGGCCCTGAAGCTGATGGGAGAGGAACTCGGTCGCGCCGCGGTTGAGGATCGCGAACCCTTGTAATGGCCGCGAATCGGGCGTCGGAGTAAGGCTGAACGGATTCAGGGCATCGGGCAAGTCCGCGGTTTCCTCGTCCACCGGCTTAAGCAGATTCAAATCCCCAAGAATGGATTGGTAGAAGCCTTCGACGCCCTGGGCGGTCTGGTTCGCGAGGAGATTTTGGCGCTCCTCGGCCTGGCGCAAAGCCTGGGACCGGGCGGAGTGATAGATGTGACGGGACGCGGACCAAACCACAGCCAGCAGCACCGCCAGCAACAGCAAATGGACGGCGAGTATCCTGCCGACGAACCGCTTAAGACCTTGTTCCATGATCCGAACCCCGATCCCTGGGACCGGCATTCTACCGGTCACGCTGCCCTTGTGAACCCGGTGGGGACGGATTTGTTGAAGCCGCCGCGTGAATTTCGTGAGGGCGGCGAAGGGGCGGACCTCGCGCTTCGCGGACGGATCGCCCTTCGGATTTGATCAGAAATCTCAGCTTCGAGAGGGGCGGAGATAGGTTTCCCGCTTGATGAGGCAATAGACTTGCCGGACGTTGGGGTCGGCTCCGAGCATGAGCTGAAAGTAATCCAGATTCTTCTGGACGACCTCGCGGATCATGCGGTCGTCGGCCGAGTTAAGATCGATCCCATTCTGCCGGAGGTCCGAGACGCAGGTGCGCACTCGTGCAAAGGTCTGAGGGGTAAGCATCATCTGCCGCCTCGCTATGAATGAAAGACGTGATTCCCTGCCCTGATCGGGAAAGCTGGGCGCGGGCCAAGCCGGCGCGGCGACCCACTCAAATCATGAATTGCTGGCCTTCCCTTTTTGACGGGGCAATGCGGGGCACATAAGTCCGAGCGTGCCCGACTGCTCGTCCGATAAAAATAATCGATCGGCAAGCGGAGTCAACCAAAAAATAGTTTGAGCAAGAAACTAGGGGGAGGGATTGAGCGCCCAGACGCAGAGAACGAAGGGAAGATCCGTGGAGCGAAAGAGTTATGACAGAGGGGCGGACCGGGATTTTAGAGGAAGGGGCGCATGGGTCCGCGGAGGGCCGGAGAGCTAATGGTTCACTCCTGGCACCCTCCGCGATTTCTGCGCCTCTGCGGTGAATAGTTCCGCGATTATGCCGCGTCGAGGCGGGCGGCGATGCTGGCGAGGAATTCCACGCCCACTTCAAGCCGGCCGCGTTTGAGTGATTGCGAGCGGTTCACCCACACGACGCGCGCGGGGATCATCTGTCGGCGATTGGCGAGGCTTTCGCCCTGCTCGCTGAGGCCGACGTGGATGTTCAGCGTTTCGCCCGTGCGGATGGGTGCGAAGGCGGGCAGCTCGATGCGCAGCCCGGTGGAGCTGACGTCTTCGGTGCGTCCGCCGAAATAGCGCGAGGTGGTGGATTCAAACACTTTCACCGGCCGCTGCTGCGCCACCCGCAACCCGCGTCGGCGCTCGAACGCCAGGTCTTCGGCCTCTTCGCTACCCAGTTGTTCCGTCTCGGCAAGTAGTAGAGTCATACCAAACCTCCCAAAATTCCCATGGGGACGTCCTCCCCGTCCTTTTTGGTTATCGGAACACTCTCGGGGTGAGTTGGAGAAAATCTTGAGGATTAGGAGGGCGGGCCGGTTATCGGACAGGGGGTTAGGGGGCAGGGTTCGGGGTTCAGGGTCCAGGAAAGAGGGAAAACGCGGCAAGGCGCTGCCCTCCAATTTTCACTTAGCAAATAGCAATTTGCAATCTGAACCGCCCTGGCTCGCAGATTGCAAAGTGCAAAGTGCAAATTGGCGGACTGGACTTT
>JAQGHP010000176.1 GCA_028288775.1 Phycisphaerales bacterium
CATACTCCTGTAGAGCGTGGCTATCAAATAAAACCGACCGCGGGCGGAGTCACTATGGAACGACGAACGAGGCGGCCCCGTCCGATAAAAACGGCCGCGCTTGATCAGTCGGCGCAAGAACTCGCTGTTGGCTTTCGGCGAGCTTGAATCGTATGGTGCGGCCCAGTGTGCCGCCGGGGCATGAGACCGTTTGCGGGCGCTTCGGGCGGGGTAGAACTGGCGGACGAATTTTTCTGGGACGTGAAGATGTGATGGGTATGTCCAACTTCCCGACTGCGACAAGGGAAGAAGCACTCAAAAACGTATGTTCCGTGAATGCGGGCGGGAGAGGGACCTCAGAGAGCGCAAAAACTGCCCGATTCCTCGGGTATGATGTACAACGCCAGACAGCAGACCATAGCCCGCAAATCTTCACAGGCTCGTCATACGTCCGAAAATCATGCGGCCGCCAGCGCAGCCGCGAAGGCCAGCCAAACGGCCATGGCCGGCAAGGCGGCTCGGCAGTCCCTGGCGATGGCGGTGATGGAAGCGATCGAAGGGCGCGAGTACATGTCGGCGTCGCCGGCCTCCATCGTGCTCACGGACGGCGTGCTGACCTTGCGTGCCGCCCCGAACGTTTCCTCGCAATTGATTGTGAACCTCAGCGACGGCGGCAAGGAAATCAACGCCTATGTCACGGGGGGCGGGCACGACCATTTTGCCGTGAACGACGTCAGCTCGATTCAGATGTTCGGCTCGGACCGTAGTGACTTTCTATATATCAATCCGCGATTGAAGATCGCCTCGGTGATGAATACCGGGCAGGGCAATGACAGCGTCCATGGCGGCGGCGGCAATGACACGATTATCGCCGGCAACGGCAACGACCTGGTGTATGGCAATGGGGGCAACGACTCCATTATTGCCGGGGACGGCAACGACTCGATCAACAGCGGAGTCGGCAACGACTTTGTGCAAGTAACCCAGGGAAACAATCACGTGCGCGGCGGTTCCGGCAACGACACGCTGATCGCCGGAGCGGGCCACGACCGGATCATCGCCGGCACCGGGGACGATTCCCTCGTGGGCGGAATCGGAAATGACACGCTTGTGGGCGGTTCGGGGCACGATACGCTCGTGGCCGGGTCGGGCGCGAACGTGCTCGTCGGCGGATCGGGCCAGAATATGATCGTGAAGGGCCAGAACTCCAAGGTTCGCCCGGGCCGCCATACCACCGTTTCCACTGCCGCTCCCACCCCGGTCGTGAGCACGCCCAACGGGACGGGAAATGGTTCCAGCACCGGGAACACCGGCTCGACTGGTTCCACGGGCACGGGCGGAACATCCTCTTCCACAGGCGGTACCACGACCGGCAGCGGGACTGGCACCACTTCCGGGACCGGGACCGGCTCGACCGGGAGCACGGGATCGACCGGCTCGACGGGAAGCACGGGATCAACCGGCGGCACCACCGGCTCCACGGGCAGCACGGGCAGCACGGGCAGCAAGGGAACCACCGGCGGCACGGGGAGCACCGGCTCCACGGGCGGCACCGTGGGCTCGCCCAGCGGATCGAGCGTTACCGTGGGCACCGTCAGCGTCTCTGCCGGGGTGAACTCCGGCGGGAGCCTCATCAGCAATGTCCCGAATTACAAAGCCTCGACCACCCTCGCCCACATCGACATCCTCGAACCCGACGGCATGGCCGGGCACACGGTCCATGTGAACGGCCTCAACAGCACGCTGAAGGTGGGCGATCCGCTCAGCAGCAAATACCAGTGGGACTTCGGCGACGCCAATAGCCGTTTCAATACGTTGACGGGCTTCAATGCCGCCCACGTGTATGAGAACGCGGGCACGTTTACCGTAACGCTTACCGTGACGGACTCGGCGGGCAATGTGTCGATCGCCAAGGGCACGGTGACCATCAGCGCCGACACGCGGCGCAAGATTTATGTGGATACCGTCGCCGGCTCCGATTCCAACACCGGCGCGACGCCCGCCCTCGCCGTCGCAACCGCGGCCCGCGCGGCCGAGCTGATGGGCAACAACACCGAGTTGCTGTTCCACAACGGCCAGCAGTTCGACGTCGCCAACCCGATCGCGCTCAACTACACGCACGTCCTGATCGGGACCTACGGCAGCGGCGCGATGGCCCGCGTCGTGAAGGTGACCGGCAACGGCGCGTCAATCTTCAACCTGGGCAACGCTTCCGACGGCGTACTTGCGCAGGGCATCGAGTTCGACTCGATGTGGGACATCAATAAATATGGCGACGCGAAGGTCAACGTCCGCGCGTTCTTCGTCGCGGGCAAGAACTTCGCCGTCCGCGATTCACGGTTCCTCAATCTGGATGACGGCGTGAACACCGCCGGGTATCCGACCGGCGTGCTCGTGCAGGATAACTACTTCGGCCCGCAAATCCGCGGCTGCTGCATCTGGGGCGAGGGGTACGACCAGGTGTACATCGGGAACACCATGACCAACAGCACCCAGGAGCACCTGATCCGCACCAGCGGCATCGGCGTCACGCGGCTGCTGGTGGAAGACAACAATATGTCGCGCCCCGACAATTCCAAGGGATCGCTCGAGCTGCGAACGGCGAGCTGGTTCTACGTCAGCGGCAATCGCATCGACGGCGGCACCCTGCGCTTTGGCCTGCCCAACGGGCCCGACAACCAATCCACCGGCTGGGGCGTGGTCGAGAACAACGAGACCTACAAGTTCTTCGTGATGTTCCGCCCGGGCGTGCAACACGTGGCCTTCCGCGACAATGTCATTCACTATGACAGCGGTGCGGCCATCATCCTCGAAACGATGTACAGCGTGCCGCGCAGCACGGTTGACATCCGCATCGACCACAACACGGCCATCAGCAACAGCGGCCAGGGCAAGTTCCTCAAGCTCGACGGGCCGGCGACCAACATTTCGGTGACCAACAACCTCTTCGTCGGGCCCAACCTCCAGTGGGTGGGCGAGAGCACGGGCGCGCTGTACGTGGTCGGCAAGGACCTGAGCAGCTTCAGCGCGATCTCCGGCAACATCTGGCCGCAGATGTCGGCGGGTTCCAAGCAGGCGGGCGACAACTACCTGCTGCCCGTCACCGGCGACATCGTCAACGGCTACCAGACCGCCGCCGAGTGGGCGAGCCACTCGCAGGTGAAGAATGAGCAGTACGCCAGCGCGAAGGTCGGGGGCAATGTCTACAGCATGACGCTCAACGGCATCACCGCCGGGGCGCTGCCGAGCTTGTTTAATACGAACACATATAAGCTGGCGGCGTGAGGAAGGGCTGAGTGCTGAGGCGGGGGATAGGGGGAGGAGCCAGAAGCCAGTAGAAGAGCGCACGGAGTCAGGTGCCGAGGACTGACTGAAATCTTGTAGGGTGGGCGTACTCGCCCACCGTTGGCTGTGTAAGCGCGAGCGGTGGGCGAGTACGCCCACCCTACATGAGGCTCATTGACGCCCGGTACGAGCGACAGCGAGGCCCCGGCGTGACCGCAATCGCGCATCGAACCCCCTCCGACCGCTCCGCATTTTGCCTTTTTACTTTTTACTTTTTACTTTCGCCTTCAATCCTCGTGGCTCCCCCCCGAGTTCCCCTCCCCCGCCCCCACGGGTATACTTCTCCTGCCCCATGCGAGACCGACTCAAATCCGCCGAGTGCTCCAAGTTCCTCAAGGCGCTCGCCGACCCCGAGCGGCTGAAGATCGTGCAGTGCCTCCAGTCCGGCCCCAAACCCGTTGGCGACATCTCCAAATCCCTCAACTCTCCCCTGGCCAACGTCTCCCACCATCTGGGCCTCCTGCGCTCCGCCGGCCTGGTGCTGAGTCGGCGCAAGGGCCGTTTCATCTTCTACGAACTCGCCCCCGCCGTGGCGGGCAACGGTGCCGACAATCCTCTCAATGTTTTGGAGTTCGGCTGCTGCCGCGTCGTGCTGGGGGAGAAGTAGGCGACCCGGGGCGTGGGCACTTCCTGCGGCACCGCCCCTCGCGGGGAGTTGAGTGAAACTTCAACTCCCTACGGAACACGATGCGGGAAGCGGCGCTCGGCCGTGATAAACTCAAGGTTAAGTCGAACACAAATGGCACGAATGAGACAATCTCCCAACTGCCTCCGCAGGCCGTCGCGCGGTACGCGTTCGGCGATTTTGCGCGCGTTCTCCCAATCTTTGGGCAAGATGTGCCCCTCGTCGGCAATTTCGAACGGTTTCAAGTAGGTTCGCGCGAGGTTGACCTCGTGTGCGCTTCCCTGGCCGCATACGTACTCGATGTAAATTGGCGTGAGGATCGCGCCTGCCCTTTGCAACTCCATCAGCTCACGGCCCCAACGGCCCGCCTGCCTGGCGTCGATTTCCCGCGGCCGGCAGCCTTTGGAAACCCTTAGCCAATGATTGATTAGGATGTTGGTGTCGAGAGCGCGCTTAGCCATGGACGAGCGCGCCTTTTCCCGTGGGGAGCTGTTCTATCCGCCTGCGCCAATTGTCAGCAATATCGGTGAGCACCTGGGCGATTTGCTGGGCGTCCACCCGACGGACGGCGGTACACACGACGCTAATCGTCGTGCCGCTGGCGCCGACGCGCGCCGTCTTTCTAAGGGGCCAGTCGCCTGGATCGATTCCCGCCGGGACCTCTCCGGCAAGGGCACGAAGCACGCGCGTGATGACCCGTTCCTTGCCCAACAGCCATCGGCGCGCCGCTTCCCCTGCGCGGGGAAGGCCCGCGCCTTTGCAGCGCACGTCAACATACCAATCCAAAGCGGGGTCCATGTCGCCACCGCCCTCGACGAATTGATCGATTACGGTGTCGCCGTCGATATCAATCCCGGTGCGAATTCCCCCGTCGCGGCGAGCTTGACGATAAAACGTGATTGTCGGCATTTTAATCCTTCTGCTTCGTCGCCCCCAGCTCTTTCGCGATCTCGCTCTCCAGTTCATCGAGCTTCCCCAACTCCTGCTTTTCCGCGGCCAGCACGTCCGCCTGGATCATCCGGTCGATCTCGTCATCGCTCACGAGTTCGTCTTTCGAGGAGGTGGCCGCCGATCCGGAGATCGCGCTTTGCTCCATGGAGTCGAGGAAGACTTCCATGCGCTCTTCCATGCTGCCGGCCTGGGAGACGGCGCGTTCCCACTGCGCCTGGGTCTTGGTGAGGTCGAGCTCGCCGAAGACGCGGCCGATTTCTCGCGCCATCAAATTCATCGACTCGGCGAACTGCGCGCTCGCCTGCGCCTGGGCCTGGATGAGCATGGCGTTCTTCATCGCCAGCAGCTGCCGCTCGAGCATCTTCTTCACGACGGCGGTTTTCTTCAGCGCGCCGCGGATAAACTGGTACTGCTGCTCATCGCCGATCTTGCGGGCGTGCTGGGCGTTTTTGATGAAGTCTTCGGAGAATTTCTCCTGCTGGCGGATGGATTTCTCGATCGACCGCATCCCGCCGCGGATTTTCATCTCCCGCTCAACCCGCCGCTCGTCTTTGTTTTTGAACAGGCCCATGCGTGCTTCCCGGTAAAATGCCTTCCCCCGATTCTAGCCGGGCGCGGGCGAACGAGGAATGGAAACCCGGGAGTGTGGCCCGAGGACGGAACAGAACCGTGGCGTTTGCAGGTCCGCCCAACCTAAAACGCCCGGCAGAATTTCGGAGTCGGGGCGTGTCGTCCCCTTCGACTGCGCTCAGAGCAGGCCGGTCGGGCCGCAGGCCCGCGTCTGGTCCCCTCTCCCTCGTACTCGGGGGAGAGGGTTAGGGTGAGGGGCGGAACGTCGAAGTGCGCGTTGATGCCCAACACGCACTCTCACGCTCGGCCCCT
>JAQGHP010000190.1 GCA_028288775.1 Phycisphaerales bacterium
GTCGCCATCAACGACAAAGTCGAAATCCGCCCCATGATGTACCTCGCGCTAAGCTACGATCATCGCCTGGTGGATGGGCGAGAGTCGGTGAGCTTCCTCGTGCGATTGAAGGAATACCTCGAAGACCCGGCGCGATTGATGCTGGAGATATAGCGCAATCCGCCGCCGCGTGGCGGTCGGACCGAAGGTCCACCCTCCCGCCGCTCCGCGATTGTCATTGCCCGCCGCTCCTCGCGCGTAGGAATGCTAATGACCACCGTCACAATTGAAGATTCGACCTATCAAAAACTCCGAGCACTCGCCGCGGCGCGAGGACTCTCTCTGGATGCGCTTCTAAACGCGATCGCCGGCTTAAACGCCCCTGTGGAACCCGATTCGACTCGCCAATTGGCTGCCTTGGAGTCCTTTTCCAATGGAATGAAAGCCTCGATCAATAGCCATCTTCCGCCAGGGCACATTGCCGACGACAGCCGCGAAAGCGTCTATGAACATCGCGGTGAATGAAGCTGCTTGTCGGCACCAGCCTCCTCGCACTCCACCCATTTCCTCCCTACAATCTGCCGCTTCTATGAGCGAAATCACAAACTCCCCTTACGACCTCATCGTCATCGGCGCCGGCCCCGGCGGTTATGTCGCCGCCATTCGTGCGGCCCAACTCGGCATGCGCGTCGCCTGCGTCGACCGCCAATTCCTCGGCGGCACCTGCCTCAACGTCGGCTGCATCCCCAGCAAAGCCCTGCTCGATTCCTCCGAACGCCTCTGGGAAGCGAAGAACAAGCTCTCGCACCACGGCATTGTGGTCGGGAATGTGACCATCGACCTCAAGACGATGCTCGGCCGCAAGGATCAGGTCGTCAAACAGCTTACCGACGGCGTCGGGTTCCTGTTCAGGAAGAACAAGATCGATTCCGTCATCGGCACTGGCCGTATCGTCTCGGCCGATACGGTTGAAGTGAAAGCCGCGGGCGGAACCAGGACGATCAAGACCAAGCGCATCCTCATCGCCACCGGCAGCGCCCCCACCGACCTCCCGGGCCTGCCGTTCGACGGCAAGAACATCGTGGGCTCCACCGAGGCCCTCGCCTTCGACAAAGTTCCCGAGCAATTGCTCGTCGTCGGCGCGGGCTACATCGGCCTCGAGCTCGGCTCCGTCTGGTCGCGGCTCGGGTCCAAGGTCCACTTCCTGGAATTCACCGACACCGTCCTGCCGCTCATGGACCGCGACCTTTCCGGCCGCCTGCATCGCCTGCTTGAGAAACAAGGGCTCACCTTCCAGTTCGAAACTTCCGCGCAGGAAGCGAAAGTGAAAGACGGCAAAGTCCACGTCACCTGGAAAAGCGGCGACAAGACCGGCACCGAAATCGCCGACAAAGTCCTCGTCGCCACCGGCCGCCGGCCGGTCACGGATGGCCTGGGCCTCAAGGAGGCCGGCGTCGAGCTCGACAAACGCGGGTTCGTCAAGATCGACAACCATTTCCAAACCAACGTCCCCGGCATCTTCGCCATCGGCGACGTGGTCGGCGGCCTGATGCTCGCCCACAAGGCCGAGGACGAAGGCATCGCCGCCGCCGAGGTCATGGCCGATAAGCCCGGCCACGTGAACTACCGCGTCATCCCCGGCGTCGTCTACACCCACCCCGAACTCGCCCAGGTCGGCCTCACCGAAGCCGATGCGCAGCGGGAAGGTCGCGAGGTCCGCGTCGGCAAATTCCTCCTCAGCGCCAACGGCCGGGCCAAGTCGATGGACGAAACCGAAGGCATGGTAAAAGTCATCGGCGACGCCAAGACCGACCGCCTGCTCGGCGTGCAAATCCTCGCCGCCCATGCGTCCGACATGATTGCGGAATGTGTGGTCGCGATGGAACTGGGCGCAAGCGTCGAAGACATCGCCCGCAGCAGCCATGCGCATCCCACGCTCCCCGAAGCAATCAAGGAAGCGGCCCTCGCCGTGGACAAGCGCGCGATCCATTCGTGATTGCTCGTGGGATGGGTTAGAGTTTGTCGATCTGAAATCAATGTGGAATCGGAGATTCCAATTTTGAAATCTGAGATCTGAAATTTCAGATCTGAAATTCGCAATCTCCGCGCACGGAGGCGCATCATGATCCCTCGAGCCATCGCCGCGTTCCTCGGCGGCTTCACTCTCCTCAATCTCCTGGGCAACCTTCTCGCCCCCCACTTCGACGCCACCCTCTGGTGGATCGATCTCCACCACCTCCCCAAGCCACTGGCCTATACGCTATTGATGTTCAGCGCCGTCGCGCTACTCGCATACGTCCGTCGCCCGGTCCTCACCGGCCATCGCAAAACTGCGACGATTGCGCTCCTGACGCTCCTCGCCGCGGTCACCTTTACGGACGCCGTCCGCTTCTACGTCCTTCTCTCCCGCCACGTCATCGCCACGAGCGTCCCGATCCCCTTCTCCCTGCTCATCTGCGCCGCCCTGCTCACGGTCGCCTGGCGCGCCGCCCGGCCTTCCCGCCCAACTCGTTCCCGTCACCCGCGGCTACTCTTCGCCGGCGCGCTCGCCGCGTGCCTCGTCGGATTCCCGCTCGCACAGATGCTCTTCTTCGGCCACACCGATTACCGTCGGCGGGCCGATGCCATCGTTGTCTTCGGCGCACGCGCCCATGCGGACGGCTCGCCCTCGGGCGTATTGGCCGACCGCGTTCGGACCGGCTGTCGCCTCTATCTCGACGGCGCGGCCGACACCCTCATTTTCTCCGGCGGCCCGGGCGACGGCGCGGTCAGTGAGCCCCAAAGCATGCGCCGCATGGCGCTGGCAATGGGCGTCCCCGACTCCGCGATCTACCTCGACCCCGCAGGGCTCAACACCGATGCCACGGTCCGCAACACCACCGCGCTGTTCAGTGATCTGCACGTCCGTCGCGTACTCGCCGTCAGCCATTCCTACCACCTGCCCCGCATCAAAATGTCCTACCTCCGGGCGGGCCTGGACGTGTACACGGTCCCCGCGCAGGAAAATTACCATCTCCCCAGCCGCCCCTATTTGATGTGCCGCGAGACGGCCGCGCTGTGGGCCTATTACCTGCTCCCGCTGCGCAAGTGTTAGAGGCAACCCGCGATGACGCTCGTCCTTCCGCACTGCGACCCACGCAGGCCGTTTTGCGCACCTCACGCAGCTCACCCGCACACGCGTCTCGCATCTCAATTGACTTGTGTGGGATGAAGTGCCGATCGCCGTGCGTGCGATCAGGACTGTGTCTTCCGATCCGCTGCTGACCCCGCCATCGCCGGCCCCGGCACCCGATTTGCTCTATTCCGTCTGCCGCCTTCATCCACAGCGGAAATGTCGCGCCCCGACACCCCCGTGGATCAGGCCGTTCATCGGTGACGCGGCCACGGGTCCCGAGCGGCCCGGACCATCGCGTGAGCCGTCCGTCTTGTAAGGAGAATGTCATGAGAAATCGCACTTCCGAAGACACCCTGTGCCTCGTGGGCGGAGCCCTGCTCGGGGCCGCCGCGATGTATCTGCTCGACCCCGAAACCGGCGACCGCCGCCGTCGGCGGATCGCCAACGCCGCCGAAAGCGCCTACGAGAGCGCCCGCGACAGCATCGGCGAAGGCTGGGAAAAACTCGCCGACCGCACGGGCGGCCTAACTGAAACCGCCTCCGACTACACCCAGGGATTGGCCGAGCAGGCCCGCGGAATCGCCAGCGGCCTTACCGGCGCCGCCGGCAGCTATTTTGGCAGCGGGGCCAAGTCCGCCCGTAAAGCCTCCCGCCAGGCCGGCAACTGGGGCTCGAAGCTCATGGACCGTGCTCACGACGTCTACGAACGCGCCCGGGGGAGCGTCATGGATTACGGCCACAGCGCCGCCGACGAAGCCGAGGATCAGGCCTCGGGCATCCGCTCATTCGGAAAGCGCCTGTTCGGCCGCGCCAGCGACGCCGGCGATGAACTCTCCTCCCGCGCCCGCCGCTTCGGCAAACGCGCCGGCAAGGCCGGCTCCTCCATCCGCGCCGTCTTCACCGGCGAAGAAGAACACGAAGGCGTCGGCGCAGCGGGCATCACCTCCACGGCCCTGGCATGTTGCGCCGTCGGCGCAGGCCTCATGTACTTCCTCGATCCGCAACGCGGCCGCGCGCGGCGCAACATGGTGTCCGAGAAAGTCGGGCACTTCACCCGCTCCACCGGCCAATCCATGCGGGCCACCGGCCAGCACCTCGCCAATCGCGTCCGAGGCACCGCCTACAAGACGTCCCGCAAAGCCCGGGATCTGACCGGCATGTCAGAACCCGTAAGCAGCGAGCAACTCGTCAGCCGCATTCGTTCGGAGATGGGCCACGTCATCACCAATCCCAGCCAGGTCCAGCTCATGGCTGACACCCAGGGCTCCGTCACGGTGATGGGAACCTGCCCGGCGAGTGAGTCGGAAAAATTGATCGTCGCCATCCGCGCCATCCCCGGCGTAACGGACGTGATCAACCTCCTCGGATCGTCCGGCCCCTCCACCCAAGCGTCCGGACGGGCGACCGCAAGCCGCTCCGAACGCCGTGACCAAACGGCTCCGCATTCCTAGCCGATGCGATCGACGGAAACGCGAATACGCCCGTCGGAATCCCAAACAGAAACGAAGACGGCAGCCCAAAGGCTGCCGTCTTCGTTTCACTCACCGTGATTGCCGTCGCTACGGTGGTGGATCCATCCGAAGTGGCATGGGCGCCCCGCCCCTGTTTCCACCCCGAAAATTTGGAAGAACAGGAGCCAGGGTCCCCATGCCACTCCGACGGGCGCGTGTCATCAGTTTCGGCAGGGTCCTTTCTCCCTCCTCCGGTACTCCGGGGGAGTGCAGGGGTGGGGGCGAGAAGGTTCAAAGGTTTAGGAGCTGAAGGGTTCAAGCGCTGATATGCCCCTTGAACCACTGAACCCTCCTCCACGCCCCCTCCCTAACCCTCCCCCGGATTACCGGGAGAGGGGACAGAACCTTCCCGCCTCATCTCACTTTCCGGCCTTGGGCAACACACTCTCCATCATCCCCTTCACCGCCTGCTTAATAATGCCGCCTTCGTCCGGGTCTCCTTTCATCAGCGCGTTCGCAAAATTCTTCGCCTGCTCCAGCGTAATGTGCGGCGGCAGCGTGGGAACATCCGGATCCGTAATCGCTTCCAGCACCACCGGCCGACCCGCCTTCAGCGCCCGGTCCCACGCATCCCCCACGGCATCCGGATGATCCACGCGAATGCCTATCAGCCCGCATTCCTCCGCGAAGCGCGCATAGGGGAAATCGGGAAGGTCCTGGCTCGCGTTGAACTTGATGTCGCCCGTCATGATCCGCTGCTCCCAGGTCACCTGGTTGAGATCCCGGTTGTTAAGGACCAGGCAAATCCAGCGCGGGTCCGACCATTCCTTCCAATACTTCGCCGCCGTGATGCAGGCGTTCATTCCGTTCATCTGCATTGCCCCATCACCCGTGAGCGCGATCGCCACGCGGTCGGGGAAACAGAACTTCGCCGCGACCGCGTACGGCACCGCCGGCCCCATCGTCGCGAGATTCCCGCTGCCGCTGGCCAACATGCCGCGACGGATTTTCAAGTCCCGCGCGTACCAATTGGCGGCGGTTCCACTGTCCGCCGAAAGAATGCAATCATCCGGCAACCTCGGCGACAGCTCATAAAACACCCGCTCCGGATTCAGCGGATTGGCCTGGCCCATCGCCTGCGCCTCGACCACCTTCCACCACCGATTCACCTCTTCAATCAACCGGTTCTGCCACGACCGGTCCCGCTTGCGGTCGAGCAGCGGCATCAGCGCCTGCAGCGTCTCCTTCGCGTCCCCCTTCAGCGGCACGTTCATCGGGTAGCGCAGCGAAAGCATCCGCCCGTCGATGTCAATCTGCACCGCCTTGCATTGCCCTTCCTTCGGATAAAATTCGCCGTAAGGAAACGATGACCCGACCACGAAAAGCGTGTCGCAATCCTTCATCAGATCCCACGAAGGCTTGGTCCCCAGCAGCCCGATGTTCCCCGTGCAATACGGAACATCATCCGGCAATGCCGCCTTCCCCAGCCAACTCTTCGCCACGCCCGCCCCGAGCAACTCCGCCGTCTGCATCACCTCATCCGTCGCCCCCAGCGCCCCCGCGCCGATGAGCATGGCGACTTTCGATCCCTCGTTGAGCACCCGCGCCGCCGCCTCAAGCTGCGGCTGCTTGGGGATGATGTGCGACACCGCATACCCCACTCCGCTGTGCAACGAATCATGAATGTGCGGCGGCTTGGGCACCGCATCCATCTCCTGAATGTCCTTGGGAAGGATCACGCACGTCACGGTCCGCTGGTCCATCGCCGTGCGCATCGCCCGATCGATCGCATGCCGTGCCGCGGCGGGCGAGTTCACCTGCGTGATGTACTCCGCCGCCACGTCCTTAAACAGATTCAGCAGATCGACCTCCTGCTGAAAACTGCCCCCCTGCACGGTCGTCGCCGCCTGCCCCACGATCGCCAGAACGGGCTGATGGTCCATCTTCGCGTCGTACAACCCATTGAGCAGATGAATCGCCCCCGGCCCGGACGTGGCCACGCACACGCCGACCTCACCCGTAAATTTGGCGTGCGCGCACGCCATAAACGCGGCCAGCTCTTCATGCCGCGCCTGAATAAACCGCGGCCGATCCCCCGCCTTCCGCAACGCCGCCATCACCCCGTTCACCCCGTCCCCCGGATACCCATAAACGCGGTAAATCCCCCACTCCTGAAGACGAGAAACAATAAAATCGCTGACGGTTTCCGCCATGACGTCAACTCCTTTGCAAGTCACAGGAAAACCGCAAACCCAATGCCTCCCGCCCTGCCCAGCCCGTATTCATCACGGAAACACTGAGACACGGCAGGCACTTGGGACCGACCACGGAACTGGGCACAAAGAGCACAGAGGCCACAAAGGGCACAGAGAGGAAATTCAATTCAATCTAATTCTTGTCTGCTCCTCCCCCCTCTGTGGCTTTGTGACCTCTGTGCTCTTTGTGATGGGTTGCCCCGCCAAAGAAAAACGCGCGAATCGAACGCAGAGACGCAGAGACCCAGAGATAGGAGGGAGAGAAATGCGGATACGTCCCTGCATTTCGGCCAAAGCCCAAGTTCAACTAACGCATTTTCTCCGCGTTTTTCCTCTGCGCCTCTGCGTCTCTGCGTTCAATTTGTCCCCGTCTTCCCTTGGCGTCTTGGCGCCTTGGCGGTTCAACTCTTCCTCTCTCCCTGCCAAAAAATACCGCGTTGAGCCAAGCCGCGCGGGCCCCCCAAGCACGCCTCCGTGCCTCCGTGTCTCCGTGGTGAGTCTTGTATGGATTCGCGGAATTACTTGTACGCGATGGCCGCGCTGGCCGGCCCGGCAAGGTGCATGACTTCGAACCGTTTAAACCCGGCTTCACCGCACCACTTGCGGAAGTCTGCGCCGGAGTAGTCGAACGCGTCGCCGAACTCGATCAGCATGTTCAGCGACATCAGCAGCCCGAACAGGTTCTCCCGCCGCTCGTCGTCGATCAGCGCCTCGATCGCCACCAGCGCCCCGCCCGGCGGCAGCGCATCGTACGCCGCCCGAATCAGGTGCATCTTCTTCTCCAGGTTCCAGTCGTGCAGGATCATCCCCATCGTGATGAGGTCCGCCTTGGGCAGCGGGTCCTTGAAGAAGTCGCCCGCCGCCGTGCTAACCCGCCCGCTCACCCCCGCCGCGGCAATGCACTTTTTTGCAATCGGCTCCACCGGCGGCAGATCGAACGACGTACACCGCAAATGCGGGTGCCGCTTCGCCACCTCCGTGCAGAGCAACCCCGTCGCCCCGCCGACGTCCAGGAGCGTCTTGAATTTTGAGAAATCGAACTTCTCCGCGAACGCCTCGAAGTTGATCCGCGACAGCCCGGTCATCGCCCCCATGAACTGCTCCAGCCGTGCCGGGTCGCTGTAGAGTTCTGCGAACATGGGCTTGCCGCTGTGCTTGATCTCATTCTGCGGGTTACCCGTCCGCAGCGCCTCCGGCAGATCGTGCCAGAACTTAAACAGCCGCGTGTTGAGCATCTCCAAAATTCCCCCCACATACCGCGGGCTGCTCCGGTCGAGGTATTGCGTTCCCGCCGGCGTGTTGTAGTACACCGCCTCGGGCCCATTCCCCTCCCGCCCAAGAAACTTCATGGCGACGAGCGCATCAAAAAAGTCCCCGATCCGCTGCGGATGAATCCCCACCTCCCGCCCCAGCTCCGCCCCCATAACCCGCCGTGACCCCAGCTTGGTAAACACCCCGAATTCGACAGCCGTCAAAAGCACCTTGGAAGACCAAAACCCAAATGCGGCCTGCAAAATAGGCGAAGGATCATGGACCACGGCGGAATCGTTGGACATGGCTTTTTCCTGTTGAGGACTAGCGCAATGAATGACAAAAACCCGCGTACCCCGTAGCCGCGAGACGAGAGGAATGTACCGATGGCCCCGGCGTTTTCAATGCCGCCGATTCGCCCCGCCTTCAAGAATGTGGCCGCCTTTCGCGGCAGAGGCTGAGAACACCGGGCAGAAGCCCGGTGCCACAAAACCCGTGGCACCGCCCTTCCGGGCGGTGGAGCCCTGCCTCGCCCCGTTGCTACCTTTGCCTTCCCGCGGCAGGAATCCAAAAGACTTACGTCCCCACGCCCGCAAAACCTCAAGCCCGTTTTCAACCTCGCGGCAGCGGCTCCGTGACCGATTTGCCTGGCTTTGCACAACAAGAACGTTTTGCACAACGGGACGCCTTGATCCAACGTTCGCGGCTTGAGCCAGCCGGGAGCAACCAACCGCCTGCGGGCGGTTTTTTCATGCGCGAATGGTAGGATGGTGGAATGCGACTGAATCGGAAAATTGCCGCGAAGGTCGCCAAGTACGGCGGGATCGCGTTCTTGATTGTCTGCCTGATAGGGAACCACGGCGCGGGTGAGATAAAGGCCCAGACCCCAACCGTTATCGTCGGCGAAGTCGGGTTTGCCGCTTGCGTTCTCATTGGGGTGGTCAAAGCCACGATGACTTCCATCACTCATCGGGCGGGAATGAAAAGAATCGGGAGGCGCAAGCGGTCCCTGCCGGACAAGTACGATATAAACACATGGGGATAAGCAAATGCGATCCAGATTAAGCCGCTAGCGGGCTGCACAACGGAAGACTCGCCTGCACAACGGAACGATTTTTACTGCGTTTCGCGCTTCCAAGGCCCGTGCGGGCTGAGCATTTGTTTAGCCGCCCCGCTTGCGGGGCGATTGTCTTTCGCTGGCGCGAAACGCGCCCCGCAAGCGGGGCGGCTAAACGGTAGAGCTCGAGCGGGCTTTCGCAGCGCGAAACGCAGTAAACAAAGGCCAATGCCTTCCTGGCTTTCTGTGCGCGAGGAGCAGTGCGCGGCGCTATTACTTGATGGGCGAGTAGTCCGTCGGCTTCATGTAAGTCGAATCGACGTTCTTCACGAGCGCGCCATCTTTTTCCGATTCGGCTTTGGCGGCCTTCCAATCGGTGTCATCCTGGAAGTCCTTCCACGACTTGGTCGCCGCCTCGCGGCTTGGGTAGGCGAGGACGTAGATCAGCGTGTTCTTCGCCTGCTCCCCGTCGGTGGGGGTCCAGAAAGCGATGATCGTGATCCCGTGCTTGGCGAACAACTTGTTGGTGTGGTCGCGGAAGCGGGCGTTGAGGGCGTCGAGCTTGCCGGGGTTGGCGTGGTAGACGCGCAGCTCGAACACGCGCTCCGCGCCTGCCGCCGGGTCGGCGGCGTGGACGGACAAGGCGCCCAGGGTGGTGGCGAACAGCGTGGCAACGCACGCGGGGAACAAAGCGGATTTGAACATGGAAGTTCCTCCTTCACCTGCATCATCCATCATTTCGCCGTAACGTCCAGCAACACTTTCCCAATCGGGCCCTGGGCCAGTCGATCGAAGGCGGGGAGGAGCCGGTCGAAGGGGAAGACGCTGTCGATCACCGGCTTTGCGCCAGTGCGGGCGAGCAAGCCGATGATCGACTGCCAGGCGGTACGACTCTCGGCAGCGGTGTAGGAGCCGCCGGCCACCCCGCCGATGCGGATGCGCCGGAAGAAGAGCGCCGCGGTGTTGAACTGCGGCACGGGCCCAGCGAGCCGGCCCACCACGCTCGCCTTTCCCCATTCGCCAAGGGTGTCGATCACCTGGGAGAAGAGCGGCCCGCCGATGTTGTCGATCGCCAGATCCACCCGTCGGCCTTTGAGAAATTCCTTCACCTGTTTGCGCCAGGTCGGCGAGTCTGGGTTGAAGACCGCCGCGGCGCCTAGGCCCAGCAGCGCGTCGCGCTTGGAGTCCCCTCGGGAAAGGGCGAGCATCGTATGCCCCAGGGCCGTGCCCAAATGGAGGCTCGCAACCCCGACTCCGCCCGAAGCGCCGGTTACCAGCACAACGGATGGCGGCAGATCGCCCCATTGTGTCAGTGCCTGATACGCGGTCACGTAAACGAGTGGAGCCGCCGCAGCCTGTTGCTCGGTCCAGTCAGCCGGGGCATCCACCAACGACTCGACGTTCACGGCAAGGCGCTCTGCAAACGCGCCCCAGCGGCTCACGCCCGATTCGCCGCGGAGGATCGTTTTCCGATCGCCCACTTTCACGTCCGTGACGCCCGGTCCCAGGGCCACGACCGTGCCGATGCCGTCTCGGCCGAGGACGTGCGGCAGAGGGGGGCGGGCGGGGTACTGGCCTTCGGCGAGATAGCGGTCGGCGGGATTGAGCGCTGCGAAGTGGACCGCAAGCACCACCTCCCCCTCCGCCGGCACGGGGTCGGGCACATCGGACAACTGCAGCCGGCCCAATCCATCGAGACTGTCGAGGAGCCATGCTTTCATAACGGCACCGTCAAAAAAACAAGGCCCGCCGGTGAGGGCGGGCCTTGGGGTCTACCTGTCGGAGCGTGTCAAACTAGCTCACGGCGTATCGTCGTCGGGCAGGAGGACCGAATCGTACTGATCGGTCGGGAAAGCCATAGCGGCGACGATTGTGCCCTGCTCATGGGTGCCACCATTGTCGGCGGTGTAGATGTTGTCCTTAAACCCGACGTCGGTGCGCGGGCTGCCGCAGTAGGGCGTGGAGTTGAACTCAACGTGCCCGTCGGCAAACAGCACATTTTGGCCGTCGTTCTTGTGGTTGTTGGTGTTGGCCAGCGCCATGTTGATGCGGCTGTCACTGTGCTTGGGGAGGGTCACGTTGTTGGTCGGGTTGCCATTGGCAGTGCCCGGGTTGATGTCGGCGGCGATGGCGTAGTCGCTGCCCAGCGTGTTGTTCCATTTCCACTGCGACGCGACCGCGTTCTTGCCCGGGAACATCACGTTGACCGAGTAGCTGAGGTTGTTCTTGATCGACTGCCAGTTGCTCGATAGCTGAATGTTCTCGCCGACCCCGGTGAACCCACGATCCGCCTGGCTGGAGGGGCAGACGAACACTTCGGAGGTGATGTCCTGGGTCTTGAGCACCAGGAATAAACTGGCGGCAACATTGTTGTTGCCCGTAACGTTGGCGTCGAAGCTGTTCGACGTGGTGAGCGTAGTGCCGTAGCCCTTGTTGGAAAGGGTGATTAAGGGCGCTGGGGACTGGTCGAAGTAGGTGCGGGGGAAACTGCCATTACGCTCGGAGTTGGCGTACATGATCATCGCCAGGCCGATCTGGCGGAGATTGCTGGCACACTTGACGCGGTTGGCCTGTTCGCGGGCGCGGTTGAGGGCCGGGAGAAGGATGGAGATCAGGAGCGCGATGATCCCAATAACCACCAGCAGTTCCACAAGGGTGAAACCCTTGCGGCGGGAGGAGGAACGGTGCAGCTTCATATGAAGCTCCTTTCGAGAGTGTCGCGAACGGACGATACACCGGGCCGGCGAATGGGGATGAACGGATGATTGCCGTTTGCAGCGATATGGCTGCGATGCCGGACGGCGGACGCCTCACGCGACGGAGTTGCAACACCGGCGAACATCGCCGATGCATTGATTCTAAAAATAAAAGAAGAGCCTTCGCCTATTGATGATCGGAGGGTTGCTGACGACTACACGCATTCACGCCTCGGATGCCGATCTTGGGTGTCTAACATCGCATCGAACTCAAGCTCAACCTAAATTATCGGCTTCCCGTTTTTTGTCAAGAAGAATTTGGACCCGGGCGGACCACCACGCCGCGGAAAACGACGACAATCCGTATGCAAAGAACGGTAATGGTTCGACTTGCGTGCGACGGGCAGAATCGGCGCGGCGCGGAAAAATCGCGGAAAGGCATCGCACTGAAAACTTAGTACGCGCAATGGGCCGTTGTATTGCAAACACAACCGAATTTTGTTTTGGGCGAGGTGACCTAAGTGGCCGGGGCGTCGGGCAACGCGGGCTCGATGTCGGCTGATAGCTGCT
>JAQGHP010000207.1 GCA_028288775.1 Phycisphaerales bacterium
GGTCCGGTCCGCCTGGAGCCGCCTCCGCAGGGCGTTCTTCTCGTCACTGGCCCCCTCGCCGCGGGCATCGGTCAGTTCCCAGGAGACCGGCACGTGGTGATCCACATCGAAGTTCAGGTGCAGCTTCCAGGCGTGGGTGCGGTGGGCCTCCTTGCCGTCGGTCCCCGGCAGCCACATCGCCTCCACAACGGTCCGCAGCGTTTTGAGCAGCGTGCCGTCGACCAACTCGACAATGCCCGGCAGCTTCCTGAACAATTCCTGGCGGGCGATCGGATGCATCTCGCCGGCCAGTTGCTCGACCACGCTCTTAAGCATCGAAGGCTCGAACTGCCGGCACGATTCGCTGAAGCTGCCGAGGCTGAACCGTTTGATATTGAGCTTCCTTTGCACTTCCTGCACGCCGGCCACGCGTTGCAGGGCACGCATCGAATCGATCGCGGGGTTGAACATCCACAGCAGAATCAGAAGCACGTAATCGTCGAAGTGGAGCTCGCGGTTGGCGGCCTTGTCGCGGCCGCAGCCGTTGTCGTGCAGGAACGCGAGCATCCCGGCGACCTTGCGGAGCTGCTTGAAGTGGCCGAGTTTGGCCACGAGCTTCTCGTCGTCGTCGGAGCTGGACGCCACGCGAACATCATGACAGGATCGAGGCCGTCGCGCAAGCGCAAGATTGTGCTACTGCAAAAGAGATGCAATCAAACGCCGTGCCGAACGGGATTGGGACGGCTCTGAATTCAGGTGAACAATTCAGAGCCATCCCGTTTTCTGCCCTCGATCAATGGGTGGTCGTAGTCGTACTTCTGCTCGCAGATCAAATCGGGTCGGTCCGCCTGTCCCCGTGCGCGCCGCACCTCACGGGATCGGCTTGCTCGCGATGGCGCGCTGCAACATCTCGTCCTTGGTCAGCGCGATGACGCGCACGCTCTGGTCCGGCGTGATCTTGAACCAGACCGTCCCGGAGAAATGCGCGATGTCCGGCACGCGGCTGGCCACCTCAAGCTCCTGCTTGTGCTTCTGCCCATCGGCCGTCAGCCAGGAGAGCGTCGCCTTTGGGGGTATCGGGTCCGGTGCCTCGTTGCTTTCCTTTGTCGCATCCGGGCTTGGGCTCAGGAATCCGGCTCCATCGTGAAGGTCCATGCCATCGGCGGTCCAGTCAAGCTTGACCTCATCGACCGCAGCGCCTGTTGCATTGGCAAACCCCAATGCATAGTGAGGAACCCGTGTGCGAGGTCGGTTGGCAAACGGGTCCCCGCCGCACCCCAATCCGCCTGCGAGCATCGCCAGACCAAGGAAGATTCCCAAAGAAATCCACGCCCGTTTCATACCGTATCCGAGTTTTTTCATATCGCACCTGAATTTACCAGATGGGAAAAGGGGAGGCGTCTGCCCTGTCTCAACCCTCTGCTTGCGCCGTTCAGGTCGCTTCAATCAAGGCCCTTTTCTCGTGGGTTCCAATGCGGGCTCCGCAAGAAATTGGCGAGAAAGCGAGGGTCGAGACAGAGTCGTCATGCGGCTGCGCCGCACCCTGAGAGGATGAAAAGGACAGCCGGCCTCATCCGCATTATTTGATTCTTGGAGCTGCTTTTCGGCTTGTTTTCAGAGCAGCAGGAGGCGTCCATATAATCCGCGGGCTCATCGTCCTGTACTTTCGTAACGCCAGTATCCATGACGCCGCCGCCGGCGCGATGGACAGATCAAAGGGGACGGGGTTAAATTTCACGGCTACGCCTGCCACGCTCAGCACAGCCGCACGCAAGGGGAGTGCGCGAACAACGAATCCCGTCCCCTTTGTCGCCTTCAGTGCTTAACAGCGTCCTCCATTTCACGCCGGAACGATGTCAAGGTAATTGTGAATGGTTGTTCTGTTGGGTCAAACCCGTCAATACGAACAATCGCGCCGGGAACTTCGTCGTTCAGATAGTATTTCCAATCGCGATCACTGCCCCAGGGGAAAACGATGTCATTGCCCCGGTAAGTGTTACAAACAAGTTGCCGGGCCATGGCGTCAACTTTCTCTCTCCCAAGTAGCGGAGCTACGGTCTGGCCGTTGCTCAATTCAACCGTTCCAGATCGGGACGATTCAGCTAAGTTAGGGTCGGATGACGAGAATAATTGTTCGCACTTTACGCTGACGCTTGTGCGGCCGACTGCCATGAGAGTGCACACCAACTTTATATGGAATTGTGCCGCGTCCTTCGGATGCACGTCTCCCTCGAGCACCTCGTATGAGCCAGGCCGAAGGGCTGCCCATGTTTTATATAGCAGATCCGCACCTGGCGGCTGCGCATCGGTGTGAGCGGTCGTCTTCGGGACTTGTGCGCTCTCGTTAGGGCCCGCGCGGTGCACGCAGCCGCCAACAAGCGTGTACGCAATCCATCCGGTCATCAGGATCAATACTCGTACGGGTGATCGTGCTCCACACATTTTCGCTCCACGGCAATTGGCCGAGACAGCAAAGCATGATACTTCAAACTCAGGATGGTGGGCAGACAAATGGGGCGAGATGCATTCTTCGCTCGTGCCTCCGTTTGGGCTGTGACATGCTCGGCCGTCGCGGGGCTTTTCTCCGGCGGGCGTGCGGTGGCGGCGAGCGAAGCTGCCAAAAATGTACGCTGTCCATGCCGCCCCCTTTCTTGTCCTCGTCGGTCGTGACGGTCCCGTTGTTGTCGCACACCGGCGAGGCCTTGCCGGTGAACGAGGTGAGGTGGTTCCGGCGGCTGTCGTCGGCGCGTCGGGACGTCCGAGGGTGATGGTACCGTATTTTGCTGCGGATGCACCCGGCCATCAGGGCAACCGCCAAGGCGCCAAGGTCAGGGGGAGAATTGAACGCAGAGACGCCGAGGCGCTGAGGAAGAACGCGGAGAGATCAATTCGAATGTCGGCTCCTTCCAAACGCTAGATACGCACCAAATTTTCCTCCCTCCCTCCTACCTCTGCGCCTCTGCGTCTCTGCGTTCGTTCTCGTTTTTCTTGGCGTCTTGGCGTCTTGGCGACTTGGCGGTTCAATTCCTCTGCTCGCTTTTCGAGCGGCGCGTCGTTCGGACACCTCTCCGTGGCTGCGTGGTGAACTCTTCATGGTGGTGATAGGCTGGGCAGCCGATGAGTGTGGCGATTCAACCACAGGGGGTGATCGACTACGTGGCCGCGAGCGCGCTGCTGACGTGCAGGCAGCTTTTCATGTTGCTCGGGCCGGTGTTGGGGCTGGCGTTTGTGCTCCACGCGCTTTCGAGCTACGTGCGGAGCCGGGCGGCGCGGGGGCTGGGGGTGGACGCGTATATGTGGATCACTTCGCCGGGGGTGATGGTACACGAACTGGGGCATGCGCTCTTCTGCGTCGTATTCGGGCACAAGATCACGAAGATGAAACTCTTCGGCCCGCAGGCGGACGGCACGCTGGGGTATGTCGAGCATTCGTATAACCATCGCAACTTGTACCAATCGCTTGGCAATTTTTTCATCGGCACGGGGCCGATCTGGTTGGGGTCGGCGGTGGTGTACGTGCTGTCGCGCTTCCTGTTGGGAGCGCATGCGAGCGGCTCGGCCGTCAATGCCGGGGGCGGCGCGTTGGACGTACTGTTGCAGGTCGCGAGCTCGGCGTTTCGGTCGTTTGCCGCGCTGCTCGATCCGTCGCTGATGGGGAGTTGGCGGTTCTGGGTTTTTGCGTATCTGGTCGTCTGCATCGGCAGCCACATCACTCTTAGTCCGCCGGACATCCGCGGGGCGTTCAAAGGCTTCCTCGCCCTCGTGGCGGCGGTGCTGCTGTTCAACCTGCTGACGGTGTGGATGGGAGAAAGCTATTCCGTCCGCGCGTGCGAAGCGCTCGTCCGCGGGAGCGTGGTGCTCTATGCGGCACTGCTGTTTGTCGTGTGTGTGAACCTCACCCTGGCGGGTGTGGTGTTTGTGCTTTCATTCCTGCGGGGGCGGTTGCGTGGATGACGACCATGCGATCGGGCGCAGCGTCATATCCGCGTATTCGGCCGGGTCACTGCGAAGCGCGGCCGGGTTCATCCGCGCAATGGCGGCAAAGGCAAGTTAGGCGGAGCGCCTGGGGAAGCGGCGGGGCCGACATGGGCGGGATCAGGCCAGACCCGGCGGATCGTGAACGGGACGAGGAAGTAAATAATGAGACTGGTAAAAAGAAAGGGCATCCCGACAATCGCGCAGATTGTGGGGCCGAACCAAAGAGGCCAGAATGAATTGACCCTCACATCGCCGGGATTCGCGGGGTCATAGAGCAGCGAAATCGTGTCCCCCGGTGAATAGCTCGGGGGGTTACTGGAAACGTTCGCCTGCCCTTGCCGCTGTGTACCGGAAGCGTCGGAGTAGGCGAAGACCGGGTAGTAAGTCGATCCGTTTTCGCCCTTGGTGCCCTTCAACTCCACCACCCGGCCCTGACAGGCCACGGCACGCCCGACAAAGCCTTTCGTCGAGCGGTAAAAATGAAGGCCCAATCCGAGCGCAACGAACGACGGCAAGAGGATCAGAACGGCGAAGATCTTTACCGCCGGGATGAAGCCATGAATTTTCATCGTCGTCAATTCGACAAGTTCCGAGCAATTTCGCAATCCCCCTCCCACCTATTTCTCCGATACTTGCCCCGCCCCGGCAGCGGTGGGTTTTGGCCTTAAGAGCTCGGTGCCGGCGGGCGGGCGGCCGTGGAGGGAGATGGACTCTTCCGCCGTCAGCCGGGCTGGGGATTTGGGGAGGACGGCGAGCAGGTTTTCGCGGACCAATTTGTTGGCGGTGGCGGGCTTGAGCGCGTCGAGGAAGGCGTAATACCGCGTGATTTCGTGGGGGTAATCGGCGAAGTGGCCGACCTTGTCGCTGCCGATCATGAAGCGGTCGGGGAGCGCTTCGATCAGGGCGATCCAGTTGGGGTCGGGCTTGCCTTCCTTCGCGAGGTTCGTGTCGTACACGACCCACGATACGTCGATGGAAAGGTTCGGGTATTTGCGGAGCAGGGTCTCGAGGTCGTGGGTGAGCGTGGGGATTTCGATCCGGCGGCTGATGCCCGCGTGGCACCAGACGAAGCGGGTCTGCGGGTGGTCGCGGACGGCAGTCTCGACTTCGGGCAGGTAGATCGGCTCGTGCTTCCAGACGGAGCCGATGTTGGAGTGGAGGAAAACGGGCAGGTCGTGCTGGCCGGCGAAGGTGAAGACGCGGTCGAGCGCCAGGTTGTCGGCGCGGGCGGGCTGGCCGTAGGTGAGGGCGGTGAGGTCGTCGTGGCGGGTCATCACTTCGCCGATGCCCTGCCACAAGTCGGGGTACCAGTCGATCATGCGCTTGACATGGTCGAGCG
>JAQGHP010000216.1 GCA_028288775.1 Phycisphaerales bacterium
AATTGCCGAACTCCCTTCACGACGTTGAGCGTCGACGCGTTGCCGCTCGTCAGGACGGGCAGCAGGGCCGACGGTTTCCCATCCCGGCGGACGAGATTCGTTTGCGGCGAGTAGCCATCATGCACGAAGGCGACGTCCCGAAGGTAAACGGTCGCGCCGTTCTTATAGCTAAGCGGAATTTTGTTGAGGTCCCCCAGCACTTCCGGGCTGCTGTTCATCGCGACGTCGTACTCGATGGGCCCCATTTTTACCGTGCCCGCCGACAGGATGACGTTTTGCGCGAGAACAGCGCTGGTGACGTCTTGCGGCGAAAGTCCCTTTGAATAAAGGGCGTCGGGGTCCAGGTCGACATTGACGACCCGTGATTTTCCGCCGTAGGGAACGGGGATCACTGCGCCCTGCACCGTCACCAACTGCGTGCGGATGAAGTTGTTCCCCAGGTCGCTGATCTCCTGCTGGGAGAGCGACTTGCTCCCCAGGCTGAGCTGGACGACCGGCACATCCGCGGCGTTGTAACGAATGATCAGCGGCGGCAGGATACCGGGCGGCAGCGGCTTGATGATTTCCTGGCACAGGGCCGTCACCTCCGCCTCCGCCGCGTTCACATCCGCGTTGGGTTGGAAGTAAATCTTGATGACGCTCGTCCCGCGGACCGACTGCGATTCCATGTGCTCGATGTTATTGACCGTGGAAGTCAGCGCCCGCTCGACGATCGTCGTGACCCGGTCCTGCATCTCGGTCGGGGAAAGCCCGCCGTAGCTCCAGATGACGGTGACGACCGGGATGTTGATGGCAGGAAAAATGTCCGTCTGCATCGTAAGGATCGAGAGGACGCCCAGCACCGCGATGAGCAGGGCAGCCACGACGAACGTGTAAGGGCGGCGAAGTGCTAGTCGAACGATCCACACGGTTATCTCCTGCCTGTTCTTTGTTCCGGATCAACCCGCGATCTGGCCCATGCCCTCGATCTCGGCGATCTCCCGATCGCTCAACAGAAGCTCCGAGGCGGCCACAATTTCCTCGACCTGACTGGGGGTGCGAGCGCCGACGATGGCCGCGGTGACCGCCGGGTGGCGCAGCGTCCAGGCGACGGCGACCTGGCCGGGGATACGCCGATGGCGTTCGCCCACGGCGCGCAGCCGGCTGACCAGCTCGAGGTTTCTCGAAAGCCTGGGTTCCCGGAATTCCGAATCGCGGCTGCGCCAATCGTCGGGGGGAAGGGCCGCTATGCGTTCGCGCGTCATGGAGCCCGTCAACAAGCCGGACGCCATCGGCGAATAGACGATCACTCCGATCCCCTCTGCCAGGCAGAAGGGCAGAATCTCCCGCTCGATATCCCGGCGGATCAAGGAATAAGGCGGCTGGAGCGAGGTGATGGGAGCGATCTCCTGCGCCAAACGCATCTGCGCCACGTCGAAGTTTGAAACGCCAATCCAGCGGACTTTGCCCTCGCGTTGAAGCTGGGCCATCGTCGCCCAACCATCGGTCAGTTCATCGGAATCCGCGACGGGCCAATGGATCTGATAGAGGTCGATCGCATCCACGCGCAGCCGGCGCAGGCTGTCCTCGCACTCCTCGCGAATCGACACCGGCTTCAGGTCTCGGTAAACCTTCCCCTCCCTGTCCCCGCGAAGGCCGCACTTGCTAAACACGTACGGTCGCGGCCCGGGCCAATCTTCCAGCGCGCGGCCGACCACCTCTTCGGAGTGGCCCATGCCATACGCGGCGGCGGTGTCTATCCAATTCACACCCATCTCCAGCGCACGATGGATCGCGGCGATGGAGTCGTGATCGTCCTGCGCGCCCCACGCGAACTCCCAGCCGGAGCCTCCAATGGCCCACGCGCCGACGCCCGTCGGCGTGATGAGCAGGTCCGAAGCGCCGAGCTGATTTGCTCTCACCAATGAATCCGTCCCGGTCGCTGCCACGTATGTAGTCTGCGCAATCATTTCAATACTCCTCTTGATTTAAACAGATTTTTGCGGTCGGTCGATTCGATGCTTTTCGTTACTTCCAAGGGCTGCGGTTCACTATTGGGCCAAGGCTTGGCTTGTCTGATTTACTGGGCCTGAACCGTCGTCGCCGGATTCGCGTGCCGCGAGCTGCCCGATGGCCGACCAGTCCATGTCGTCTCCGCCCTGCGCGAGCAGCGTCACGAATCGGTCGTGCAGCAAGTTCGCCAGTGGCATGGGCACGCGGAAGCCTTCGGCCGCGGCGATGGCCAGGCGGATGTCCTTGAACCCCAAGGGGGCGGCGAATTCCGCGGGTTTGAAATGCCGGTCGGCAATCAGGTCGCCGTACGTCTTGTAAACCGGCGCGGGGAATAGAGTGGAAGTGAGGAAGCCGAGATACGCGTGACGATCCACGCCGGCCTTGCCCACCAGTGCCAGCGCTTCGCCGAGCGATTCGATAAGCGAAGCAATGAGGAAGTTGCCGCTAAGCTTCACGAGGTTGGCGAGCTCGGGCTTTTCGCCGATGCGGAAAATGCTTTGCCCGAGCTCCCGCAGGATGGGGGTGCAGACTTCGATGGCATCATGCGATCCACCGGCGACGATGAACAGCTTCCCCGCCGCCGCCGCCTCCGGCCGGCCAAAGACCGTGGCGGCGACGTAGCGCTGCCCGACCCCGGCGTGGGCCGCCGCCAGTCGTTCGGAAAGCGCAACGCTGATGGTGCTCATCGAGATGTGGATCGCGCCTCGGGGCATGTTTGCGATCACACCGTCGCTCCCGAACACGACGCCTTCCACCGCGGCATCATCCGCGAGCATGGTGATCACCACTTCACCGCGACAGGCATTTCCCAGGGTCCTGGCGGCGCGTGCGCCGTGTGAAACCAGGGGCTGTAGTTTGTCGGGCGTGCGGTTGTAAACGGTGAGGTCGTGACCCGCCTTTAGCAGGTTCATCGCCATCCCCGTGCCCATCCGTCCAAGTCCAATGAATCCGATTTTCATGAGAAACTCCTCAATTAGGGGTCGAGCAAAAGTAAGCCGGTCTCGTGGTCGGGACGGACGGCATCGCCGCCAGGGAAGCCGCTGCGAAGAAGCATCTTCGTGTCAGCAGTTGGGCGGGTGAAGCAAACATTGGTCAGCCTTGTTCGTGGTGCGATGGACGTCGCGTCGCCGGGATCGATGACTCAATGAAGCGTGCCAAAGCAAGGGGCGGGCCGGAGAATAAAAAAGCGAAATGACGATGCGGACGTGCGGAAACGGGGGTCCATCCAGCAACACGTGGCCGAATGAGGGTGAGCCAGATTTGAAGCGGCGAAGTCAGATGCCCATGTGAACGGAAATTTGCCCAGCTCTTCAATCAACCCCGCCTGCATCCACCCTGCGCCCCCTGATTCGGCGATAGAAGTCGAGAAATTCAACTTGGTCCGTCTGTTGCTTTGGGGGTGATTACTGCATCAATACAGATGAGGCCCAATGAATCATTTCGACTTTCAAAATCGTCTTCCCTGCGACCCACAAGAACAGTCACCGGCAGAACACGCGGCGGTCATGGCTGCCCTGTGGAGCCGCACGAGCATGCTCAAGGAAATCTGGGCGATCGTACAGCGCGTGCAGACCTGGTCGGGCGCGAAGATCACGCCAACTCATGGCGGGCTGTGCCTGGCGGTGCGGCGCGTGACGCTGGGCTTTCTTCATTGGAATGGCCGAATCGATCTCCCGTTTGGCCCGCAGGCAAACCGGCAAATCATGCGTGCATGGAACGCCGGCGACGAGGGCGATGGGCACGCCGTGCCCGGAGTTTTCGAAGTCCGGGAGATGGCGGATGTCGATCGCGCCGTGTGGCTGTTACGACTGGCTTATCTGATCGGGGAACCGGGGACGAATCTCTATGCGGAATCCGAAGAAGCCATTTTTGCGACCAATAAGGCCCGCGAAGTTTTCGATTCATGATTTGTGTAACCGGCAAAGCCGGCGGATCGAGGAGACGAATCCCATGAAACTCCTTTCATTCCTGGACAAGTCGAGGGCCGTTGCAGCACCGGGATACAACCGGTGGCTCGTTCCGCCGGCGGCGCTGGCGATTCACCTGGGCATCGGCCAGGTGTACGCCTTTAGCGTATTTACGCTTCCGATGAGCAAGATCGTCGTCACCGCCACCGGCGAAACGGGGCGGGACTGGACGCTGGAGCAACTGGCATGGGTGTTCAGCATCGCGATCGCGTTCCTGGGGATTTCCGCGGCAGTATTCGGCAAATGGCTCGAGACCAACGGTCCGCGCAAAGCGATGTTCTTCGCCGCCTGCTGTTTCGGCGGAGGCTTCATCGTTGCTGCCCTGGGCGTCTGGCTCCATCAACTCTGGGTCGTTTATATCGGCTACGGCGTGCTCGGCGGGATCGGGCTCGGTCTGGGATATATCTCGCCCGTCTCAACCCTCATCAAGTGGTTCATCGATCGGCCGGGAATGGCGACCGGGCTTGCGATCATGGGCTTCGGCGGCGGCGCAATGATCGGTGCGCCGCTGGCGACTGCGCTCATGGCGGCCTTTGCCGGTCCGCAGTCGGTCGGCCTGGTACAGACGCTTCTGGTCATGGGCGTGATTTATTTTTGCTTCATGATGTTCGGCGTTTTCCTGATTCGCACCCCCCCGCCCGGCTGGAAGCCCGCGGGGTACGCCCCTGTCGCCAGCGCCTCGGGAATGATCACCCAGCAGACCCTCGCGGTCGGGCCCGCGGTACGGACTCTGGAGTTTTGGCTCTTGTGGATCGTTCTATGCACGAACGTCACCGCCGGCATCGGTATTCTGGAGCAGGCCTCGCCCATGATCCAGGAGATGTTCAAGGGCAGGGTGAGCGCCGCCGCGGCGGCCGGATTTGTGGGCCTGTTAAGTCTGTTCAACATGGCGGGGCGTTTCTTCTGGTCGAGCGTCTCCGACTACATCGGCCGCAAGGCGACCTACGCGATTTTCTTCGCGTTGGGCGCAGCCGCGTACGTTACACTGCCGTATACGGGCACCCTGGGCATCCGAAACTTGGCGCTTTTCGTGGGACTGAGCGCCTTGATTCTCTCGATGTACGGCGGCGGCTTCGCCACCATCCCGGCATACCTGCGCGACATGTTCGGCGCTGGTAACGTGAGCGCCATCCACGGACGGTTGCTCACCGCGTGGTCGGTCGCCGGCGTCCTCGGGCCGGCCCTGGTGAACAGGATTCGCACGATCCAGCTTTCGCGCGGGGTGCCAGTTGAAAACGCGTACTCCACGGTTCTGTTCGTGATGGCGGGTTTGCTTTGCATCGGGTTCATCGCAAATCTCCTGGTCCGGCCCGTACCGCAGGAAGTTTTTGACAACGCGCAGGTGCCACGCGCTCATGGATCGATCAAAGTGAGCCCAGCCTGATAGGCACCCCGAGCGGTATTGCCTCCGAAGGAGCTTCCCATGAAAAACACCAGCACAGCGCCGACGAAGCGATCAGCATCGACGCTCATCGTAGTGTGGCTCATCGTGGCGATCCCCGCCGGATGGGGCGTCTCGCAAACCATCCGCAAATCGCTTGCCCTGTTCACCTCCGCCCCGCCCCCGGCGGGCGCTCTAAGCCCGGGACATTGACGGGCCCGGGCGCGATTCCAGTCGGTTTTCGACTACAGTTGGTTTTCCACGAGAAGAGGTCGTACGTGAAGTTGAGCACCATCGTCCTGAACGGGCAAAGACACGACGTGCATGCCGGCGAACGTCTGATCGACGTCATCAATCGTGCCGGCGTTCAGTTGCCGCAGGTGTGCTATCACCCGCAGCTTGGCCCGATTCAAACGTGCGACACCTGCATGGTCGGGGTGGACGGGAAACTCGTCCGCGCCTGCGGGGTGACGGTTTCGGACGGGATGGAGGTTTCAACGGATTCGCACGCCGCGTCGGCGGCGCAGCGGGCGGCGTTCGATCGCGTTCTCGAAAACCACCTGCTCTATTGCACTGTCTGCGACAATAACAACGGCAACTGCACCGTCCACAACACCACCAAGATGCTTGCGGTGGAACATCAGAAGATTCCTTTCAAGCCCAAGCCCTTCGAAGTGGACAACACCAATCCCTTCTATCGCTACGACCCCGACCAGTGCCTGCTCTGCGGGCGATGTGTCGAGGCGTGCCAGAACGTCCAGGTGAACGAAACGCTTTCGATCAACTGGGAGGACGAGCACCCCCGCGTGCTGTGGGACGGCGGATCGACGATCAACGAATCGAGCTGCGTTTCCTGCGGACATTGCGTGACGGTTTGCCCCTGCAACGCCCTGATGGAAAAATCGATGATTGGCCATGCGGGCTTCCTCACGGCCCTGCCGAAGAAGATGCTCAAGGGAATGATCGACGTGGTGAAGGAGATCGAGCCCGAAGCGGGCTACGGCACGATCCTGAAGGTATCGGAGGCCGAGTCGGCCATGCGCGAGTCACGCGTCCGTCGGACTAAAACGGTCTGCACTTACTGCGGGGTCGGTTGCAGCTTCGATGTCTGGACGAAGGATCGGCACATCCTGAAAATCGCGCCCGAGCACGGCCCGACGAATGGAATATCAACGTGCATCAAGGGGAAATTCGGATGGGATTTCGTGAACAGCCCCGACCGGCTTACCACGCCGCTGATCCGCGAGGGGGAGAAGTTCCGTGCGGCCAGCTGGGAGGAAGCGCTTCAACTGATTGCCCGCCGATTCACGGAGATTAAGGCGAAGACCGGCCCCGATTCGCTCGCTTTCATCTCCTCGTCCAAATGCACTAATGAGGAAAGCTATTTGATGCAGAAGCTGGCCCGCGCGGTCATCGGGACCAACAACATCGATAACTGCTCGCGATATTGCCAGGCGCCCGCCACCGCGGGATTGTTTCGCACCGTTGGCCATGGGGGCGACTCCGGTTCCATCCGCGATATCGAACAGGCCGGCCTCATTCTCATCGTGGGCAGCAACACGGCCGAGAGTCATCCCGTGCTCGCGACGCGGGTGAAAAGCTCGCACAAACTCCGCGGCCAGAAACTCATTGTCGCCGACATTCGCGAGCATGAAATGGCCCGGCGGGCCGACCTTTTCATTCGTCCTCGTCCTGGCACGGATCTGGTCTGGCTGTCGGCAGTCAGCCGCTACATCCTCGACAACGGGCTGGCACACACGGCGTTTCTCGATCAGTGGGTCAACGGCTTGGGCGACTACAAAAAAAGCCTCGAGCCTTTCACGCTGGAAGCCGCCGAGGCGGCATGCGGACTGTCCGTGGAGACATTGAAAAAAGTCGCCCACATGGTGGTCGAGGCGGACGGCGTTTGCATTCTCTGGGCGATGGGAGTGACGCAGCACACGATGGGCTCCGACACCTCGACGGCCATCTCGAACCTGTTGCTCGTCACCGGAAATTACATGCGGCCGGCGACCGGTGCATATCCGCTCCGCGGCCACAACAATGTTCAAGGCGCGAGCGACCACGGCGCAATGCCCAACAACTTCCCCGGCTATCAATCGGTGGACGATCCGCAGATCCGTCAGCGTTTCGAGTCGGCCTGGGACGTCAAGCTGCCCACGAGCAAAGGCCTTGATAACCACGAGATGGTGGACGCCATTCAACATGGAAAGCTCAAGGCGATGTATCTTTTCGGCGAGGAAATGAGCCTCGTCGATTCCAACGCGAATTACGTGCAGGATGCGTTCGGCAAGCTCGAATTCTTCGTGGTTCAGGACATCTTCTTTAGTGAAACCTGCCGGTTCGCGGACGTCGTGCTCCCCGCCGCCCCGAGCCTGGAGAAGGAAGGAACGTTCACCAGCACGGAGCGGCGCATTCAACGGCTTTACCAAGTGTTCGAGCCGCTCGCGGGAAGCCGCCCTGACTGGCGGATCGTTCTCGACGTGGCGAACCAAATGGGCGCGGGCTGGAAATACGAGCACCCTTCCCAAATCATGGATGAAATCGCCGCGGTCGCTCCACTGTTCGCGGGTGTCAGTTATGAGCGGCTGGAAGGGTACAAGTCGCTTCAGTGGCCCGTTGCCGCCGACGGAACCGATGAACCGCTTCTCTATACGGAGCGGTTCGCCTTTCCGGACGGAAAGGCCCGGCTGTTTCCACTTTCCTGGACCGAGCCGGCCGAGCAGCCCGATGCCGAATTTGACCTGCATCTGAACAACGGCCGATTGCTCGAGCATTTCCACGAAGGAAACCTGACCTATCGCGTCGATGGAATTCGCCAGAAGACCCCGGACACCTGGGTCGAAGTATCGCCGGCACTCGCCAGGGAACGCGGGATTGAAAGCGGGACGCAGGTGCGCCTGATATCGCGCCACGGCCAGGTGCGCGTCCGCGCACTGGTGACCGACCGCGTACACGACCGGCAACTGTATATGCCGATGAACTCCACCCAATCGCCGGTGAACCGCCTGACTGGCAGCCATACCGACCCCGTCACGCACACGCCCGCGTACAAGGAAACCGCCGTCCGCCTTGAAGTGTTGCCCGAAACGGCGGAAAGTCCGCTGCCGCGCATCAACTCCCGCTTTGGCCATCCCACGCCGCAACGGGGCGTAGGGGTCGAGCGGAAGTGGGCGCGATCCGACTATTCGGTTCCCGGGAACGGGCTCGTGCAGATTCAAATCCGCCGCAGGCAGGAGTAATCACAGATGGCTCATCCGATCGCATTGGAATTACCGCGTGTCGATCCCCGCGTCGCGTTGCAAACGCGATTGCAGAACGCGCCCGCGGCACACGCCGAAGCGATGCTGGCCGCATACGAAGTCCTGCAAGGTCTGCATGATCGGGGAGTCCTCGAATTGGTTCGCGGCGGGCTCGGATCAAGCGAGAAGGTCCTCGAAATCGCCGTCGAATCGGCGAAATCCCCGGCATCCATCCGTGGAATTCGCAATCTTCTGCTGCTGATCAACATGCTCGGCGAAATTGACCCCGAGGTGCTCAGGATCCTGACGCAAACAGTTCCGCAGGCATTGAAGATGATGGTCCGGGAACCCGAGCCGCCGGGATTGTGGCGGCTGATCAAGGATTTCCTTTGGAACCAGGATTTTCGCCACGGCCTGGCCGCCGTGAACACGATTCTCGAAGTGTTTGGCAGGAGCGTTTCGGGTGAGGGCAAAACGTCCGAGGATTCGGCGGCGGTATAGGGATCTTTATCGTTCCCTAACACTATCCCGCAAAGATGGGGTCTCTGGTGTCGCATTCTCGTCCGCCTTCAGGACGAAAGAGCCACCGCCATCTGATACATTGTTCCGATACCTTGCGGTCCACCGATAGGAAAATGACTCATGCGAATCGTCTCCCGATCCTCTTTGCCTGCGTTGCTGGTTCTTACCCTCCTGTGCATCAGCGCGGAGCCCGCCGCTCGTGCGCCCTACATCGCGCCGGGTGACATTGACGTGAAGGCGCTGCTGCTCGGCCCGCCGGATGACAATTCTGCCGAGCATCGGCAGGAAGTCGATGCGCTCCTGCGCTACCAGGACAGCCGAACGGCGGAGGACGTGAAGCGTTGCAAGGACGAGGAAGAGGTGACCGTCTTCGCGTTCGCGAACGTGCTCGGGTCTTGGTTCGTGGAGAAGGATTTGCCGGTCACGGTCGAGTTGATGCAGGACGTGTACAAGGAGACCAAGGCGGTGTCGGCGGCGGCGAAGAAGGAGTGGAACCGCATGCGCCCGCCGCTGGCCGATCCGCGGATCAAGCCGTGCGTGACGCTCGAGCACACGCCTTCGTTCCCCAGCGGCCACGCGACGCGCGGGATGGCGTGGGCGGTTTTGCTGGCCGAGATGTTCCCCGAGAAGCGCGATGCGCTCATGGCCCGCGGCCGCCAGATCGGCGACGACCGCGTGATCGGCGGTATGCACTATCCGACGGATGTGGCCGCGGGGCAGAAACTTGGCGCGGAGTTCTCCAAGCGCTTGCTCGCCATCGACGCCTTCCGCACGGAACTGGACAAGGCGAAGGCGGAGTGCCTGGCGGTGCAGAAGGGCGTGGAAGTGAAGAAGGCGCAGTGATCCATGTCTGACTATGGCCGTGCCGCACGGAAGCCTGGGGGTCTGGCCTGCCTGGTTATCGCCGAGTAAACATATCCATGCGCCGCGCGTCTTAATGCGTTGAGGCGCTTGATGGAAAATGCGACGACATCCAATCCGCCACCCCTTTCCTACGCCCCGCCGCCGACGTGGCATCGGCGGCGGTTGTTTCGGCGGATCGTCCTTTGCCTGGTTCTGGTCGCGATGGCGGGGGCGGGGACACGATGGGGCCCGCGTTATTACCGGCGGGCCCAACTCCTGTACTGGCAGCGGAAGTGCATGGAGTACCGCGCGCCCGCCGATCAGGTGGTCTACGAATTGGGGCCGGGGGCGCAGGCGCTTTTCGCAGAAAGCCGGGAGTACATCTCGCTGGGGATTTCATACAATCAGCTCGCACCGGCCGGCTGCAAGCCGGTCGGCCGCGAGCCGGCTTGTTTCGCGTCCTATCGGCAAGGCGTCCTCACCATGCGGCCGAGTAGAAGCGTACTCTTCATGCACACTTTGCGGCTGCCGTCGGGCGGCGATCGGCTGGTCATCGTCCAAGACAACTTCATGGTGGATTGGGAACCTCGATTCATCGAGGGATTTGATTTGCGGGTGAGCGTCACGGAGCCGGCGACGTGGAAATCGCCGCCGAAGGACGTGACGGCAGCACTGCCCTTCGGCTATCAAGACTCCACGCTGAAAGCGCTCCCGAATGTACGGGTATTTGCCGGCCAGCCGGACCCCGCCGACCCGGCTCACTTTACGATCCGTTACGAGTTCAACGGCAAGCGCTACATCGTGGACGGGTGTCTTAAGGAATGGCCGGCGACCGGCACGCGGGGCGCCCGGGCGAGCGTGCTTTTTACCACGCGGCCCGAAACCGAGCCGCGGCCAAAGTGAGGGAAATCGTCGCGGAACAGCCTCAACTCCCGAACGCCGCCGTGATGCGAAGTGGATCGCCGGCCTGCATGCGCAGGTCGCGGAGCTTTACGTCGCCCAGGGACAACGCGGCCAGCGGGAACGTGCGGCCATTGATCTGCGCCAACTTCGGGCTGAGGATTTTTGAGGCCATGTCGCCCAGCATTCCCTCGCCCGTACACGTCAGGTCGGAGACCGTGGCGCTCAGCGACTCATCCACGC
>JAQGHP010000231.1 GCA_028288775.1 Phycisphaerales bacterium
TTCTTCGACCGCGGCGCGACAGGCATGTAGCGCGTCCTCGACGCGGGCCTTCTTTTCCTTCATCGCCACTTCGGTGGCCGCCCCGACGTTGATCTGGGCGACGCCCCCGGCGAGCTTTGCGAGGCGCTCCTGGAGCTTCTCGCGGTCGTAATCGCTGGTCGTGATTTCGATCTCGTTCTTGAGCTGCTCGATACGGCCCTTGATGGCCTTCTCGTCGCCGGCCCCTTCGATGATCGTGGTGTTATCCTTGTCCACGCGGATCTTCTTGGCCCGGCCGAGCTGATTGAGCTCGACGTTCTCGAGCTTGACGCCCAACTCTTCAAAGATCGCGGTGCCGCCGGTGACGATCGCGATGTCTTCGAGCATCGCCTTGCGGCGATCGCCGAAGCCCGGCGCCTTCACCGCGCACACCTTCAGCGTCCCACGGAGCTTGTTCACCACGAGCGTTGCCAGCGCCTCGCCCTCGACGTCCTCGGCAATAATCAGCAGCGGCTTGCCCTGTTCCGCGGCTTTGCTGAGCACGGGAACCAGATCGCGGGCGGATGAAACCTTCTTCTCGTAGATCAGGATGTAAGCGTCGTCGAGGACGGCTTCCATCGTGTTGGTGTCGGTGACGAAGTGGGGGCTGAGGTAGCCCTTGTCGAACTGCATGCCTTCGACGAGTTCGACGGTCGTTTCGAGGCTCTTGCCCTCTTCGACGGTGATGACGCCGTCCTTGCCGACCTTGTCCATGGCGTCGGCAATCATCTTGCCGATCTGCTCGTCCTGGTTGGCCGAGGAGGTGCCGACCTGGGCGACTTCCTTGGAGCTTTCGATCTTCTTGGACATCTTGCGGAGCTCTTCGACGATGGCGTCGACGCCTGACTGAATGCCGCGTTGGATCTGGGTGGGGTTGCCGCCCGAAGCGACGTTGCGCAGGCCCTCGGCGAAGATCGCCTCGGCGTAAACGGTCGCGGTGGTGGTGCCGTCGCCGGCGACTGAGGAAGTCTTGGAGGCGACTTCCTTCACCATTTGCGCGCCCATGTTTTCGTAGGGGTCGTCGAGCTCAATTTCCTTGGCGACCGTGACGCCGTCCTTGGTGACGGTGGGCGACCCGAAGGACTTTTCGAGGACGACATTGCGGCCCGAAGGGCCGAGGGTGACTTTTACCGCGCGGGCCAGCTTGCGTACGCCGCGAAGCAATGACTCGCGCGCCTGCTGGTCGAATTCGATGCGTTTGGCTGCCATGGTTGGGTTCTCCTGGGAAAGTTGCCAGTTGTCAGTTGTTAGTTGCCAGTGAAGGACGGGATAAGTTGCCAGTCTTGGCAAAAAGACCAGATGCCTCTGCTGCCATTTACTGACAACTGACAACTGGCAACTGGCAACTTCTTCCACTATTCAACGATGGCGAGAATATCATCCTCGCTCATGATCATGAGCTCTTCGTTGTCGAGCTTGATTTCGGTTCCGGCGTAGCTGGCGAAGATGACCTCGTCGCCCTTCTTGACGTTGACCGGGGCGCGCTCGCCGCTGTCGAGGCGCTTGCCTTCGCCGACGCTCAGGACCTTGCCCCGGCGGGGCTTTTCCTTGGCCGTATCAGGGAGAACAATGCCGCTCTTGGTCTTGCTCTCGGCCTCGACACGCTTGACGAGGATCTTGTCACCGAGGGGGCGAAGTTTAGCCATGTCCGTTGCTCCTTCTAAAGGGTTGTCTGTTGTAAGTGGTCCGTTGTCGGTCGTCCGTAATCAGTCGTTCGTGATCAGTCGTTGGGGCTCGCGTTCAGTTGCCTATTCCGCTGCAATTTTCGTTTTCCTCTCCGCGTTTCCCCATCTCCGCGTCCTACTTCCGTTACGGCGTCAATGCCTCGTCTCCCCCGGCCCCGGCCAGCGGCTCTCGTGATAGCGCCTGAGCACACGGGCGAGCGTATCGAGGAGTACGTTAAAATCGACAGGCTTGCTTAACACGCTGAAGACGCGCATGCCCAGCGCCTCGCGAAGGAGGTGGCTGCTGAGGTCGTTGGCGAGAAGAATTGCGGGAGGCGCCTTGTGCATTTCGCGCATCAGGCGGATGACCTGCATGCCGCCGAGCTGCGGCATCTGCGTATCCAGCACGGCCACATGCACCGGCTTGGTCTCGATCATTTGCAGCGCCTCGCGCCCGCTGCGCGCGGAAAGCATTTGCACGCCCTGCGGTTCAAGCAGTTGCCGCACGGTCTGGTGCCACCCTTCCTGCTCGTTGGCAAGAAGAACGGTGAACCGGGTTGGATTGGGGGCTTGAACCATAATAATGCCGGGGGAAACATCCACCCGTCCCGAACGTCGGGCTTGCTCCACCATTGGCAAGGCGCGTGCCCAAAAATGCGGCGAACCTCCTAACGACACGATTAGCCATAAGCGTATTTTCCGCCACTGGTTATAAGTAGGCGCCGCGATGGGTTTTCGGTGCGCGGGATATATGGCTCGCCAGGGAGATTCTGCCAAAGCCTGCGGGGGGTGGCGAGGGTGCTGCCAGTCTGGCAGCGTCTTCAGAAAGGCACGGGTTTGCCCAACAGGTGAAACCGAAGGAGGGTAAGGGCCATCTTCGCCGAGCGGTCGCGAATCATCTCGCGGTCGCCAGGGAAGAGGAATACCCGAGCCGCGCACCCCCGCGGATGGGCGAAGCCGATCCATACGGTGCCCACAGGCTTCTGGGGCGTGCCTCCGTCCGGGCCAGCAATGCCCGTGATCGCCAGCGCGTATGCCACCCCAGCTTGCGTCTGCGTACCCACCGCCATCGCCTCGGCGACTTCCCGGCTCACCGCGCCATTCTGGGCGATCAGCTCGGCGGGGACGTTCAGCAAGTCCTGCTTGGCCTCGTTGGAATAGGTCACATACCCCTGCCGAAAATAACGGCTGGAGCCGGGGATGTCCGTCAGCATCTTGGCCAGCAACCCCCCCGTGCAGGACTCCGCAGTTCCCACCGCGGGCGCAAACTGCGTGGCCGTGGAATCCGCGAGCAACAACCCCGCGACGACCCCGGGAAGCGATTGCTCGTCCTGCCCATAAATGAGATCCCCCAGCGCAGCCCGGCAGGCGACTTCCGTCTTCTGTAATTCCTCGCGCGCCTGCTGCTCCGAAGGAAACCGGGAATTGAGCCGCAACGATACGACTCCGCCGGAAACGGTCGTCCCGACGGAAGGATTGCGGTCGCGGCGCATCAGATCACCCAGCATTTCGGCTATCGCGCTCTCGCCAAGGCCAAAGGTGTGAAGCGTGCGTGAAAGGATCACCGCGCCCCCCGCGGCCTGTTTCACGAGCGGGAGAATGTCGCGCGTGAACATCGCCTTCATCTCCTTGGGCACACCCGGAGTGATAAACACGTGGCAGAGGGAAGGGCGCAGGGTTTGGAGGTCTGGGTTCAGGAAAGAGGAGGCCTCATAACTCACCTTTTCTGACCCCCGAACCCTGAACCCTGAACCCTCTCCGGAACCCTGAACCCCGACCCTCGAACCCTCGATAACCGCATGAATCCCCGCGGCGGTTCCCGCGGTATTAAAAACCATTTCCGCACCCTTTGGGATCATGGCCTGGATGCGATTGATCGCGGGCATCGCGCGGCCTCTCGCCTCGAAAAACTTATGCAGCTCGGCGAGCCACTGGGCATTCTCCTCCAGCTCCACCCCCATGACCTTCGCAAGGGCCTGTCGGGTCAAGTCGTCCTCGGTCGGGCCGATGCCGCCGGAGACGATGAGAAAATCGCAACGGCTGGCGGACTCGCGGAGGGTTTGTTCGACGGCTGTTTGATCGTCGGGAACTGTGATATGGGCAAGGACGGAAACCCCGACACCCGCGAGCTGCCCGCTGAGCCAGGCGGAATTCGTGTCGATCGTCTGGCCAAGGACCAGCTCGTCGCCGATGGAGAGGATGATCGCGTCCATGGCGGCGATTGTGGGAGCAAGGCTTGCAAATGCAATGGTGCGCAGGGATGAAGTAGGTCAACTCAAGCCAAGGGCGGGCCACAAGTAGGTCGTTCGGAATTTTGCAGCCCGTTTGGGGTACTATCCTATGATCGATAGACATGTGATGCGGGCCGCGGGCGATCTCTCGGAGGGGTACGTCCGATAACGGGGTAATGCCTGCGTCGCGAGGGGAATGTTTTTACTTTGGGCTCACCTCTCCGGTAAGCTGGTTTTTGCAGTGCTCACACTTCTGGTTCTACAAGGTCCGGACAAGGGCCGGCGGTTCGAACTGCCGGACGCGATCGCGCTCGTCGGGCGCGACAGCCGCCAGCTCCCCCTCACCGACAACACCGTCTCTCGCCGCCATTGCGAACTGCTCCCGCAGGACGGCAACTGGATATTACGTGACCTGGGCAGCTCCAACGGCACGTACGTCAACGGCGCGCGGGTGGAGAAGGTCGTCGTATTGAAGGTGGGCGACCAGGTGCGCGTCGGGCGGACGCTTATGGTCTTCGGCGCACAGCCCGGCGTCTCCCGCAGCAGCAAGGGCAACGTGACGCTGGCCGGCGAAGAAGCTGGGATGGACAGCGCAATCATGGCGACGGTGCCGTCGAGCGAAGATTCGATGGTGTTGGCCGTCCCCGAGCCCGCCGCGGCGGCAATGGGCAACCTCAAGATCATGTACCAGCTCGGCGCGGCGCTGGGCACCAGCTTCAACGTCGATCAGGTGCTCGAGGTCGTCATGGACCTGATTTTCGAGCACGTGAAGGCCGACCGCGGCATTATCCTGTTGATCGACGCCAGGACCAACGAACTCGTGCCGACCGTCGTGCGCACGCGTGAAGACGCCGAGGCCCGCCCGGTTTCCGATTCACCGGACGGCAAGCCGGCCAGCGAGAAGATCCACGCTTCGCGCACCATCATCAACCATGTGCTGCGGACCGGCGAAGGCGTGCTCTCCACCAACGCCATGGCCGACCAGCGATTCAGCAAGGGCAAGAGCGTCCACAATCTGGGCATCCGCTCGGCCCTGTGCGTCCCGATCAAAGCCCGCAAGCTCAGCGACAAGGGCGGCGACGAAACCACCGGCGTGATCTATATCGATAGCTCCGTCCGCAATTACACCTACGCCCCCGAGCAGCTGCGTTTGCTCACCGCCATCGGCCTGCAAGCCGGCATGGCTATTCAAAATGCCAAGCTGTATCAGGCGCAGTTGGAGGCCGAGCGTCTGGCCGCGGTGGGGGAAACGACCGCTGCGCTGTCGCATTCGATCAAGAACATTCTACAAGCGCTACAGGGCGGCGCGGACGTCGTCGAGATGGGCCTTCGCGGGAGCAACGTCCTCCAGGCGACGAAGGGGTGGCGTATCGTCCACCGCAACCTCGACAAGATTTATCAGCTCACCATGAACCTGCTCGCCTACAGCAAGCAGCGTGAGCCGCAACTGGAAATGGTGAACCCCAAGGCGCTGGTGAATGACTGTTTGGAGTTGGTCGCGCCAGGGGCGAACGAAAAGGGCGTGATGGTCGTCAGCGACGTAGAGGAAGGTCACCCCGCCATCCCCATGGACCCCAGCGGCATGCACCAGGTGCTCCTCAACCTGCTGGGCAATGCCCTGGACGCGGTGCAGCCCAAGGCGGGGCTAATAAGGGTGGAGTGCCGCTACGACGAGCCCAACCGCCAGTCGCAGCTCGAAGTCATCGACAACGGTGCCGGCATCCCCCCGTCCATGATGAAGCACATGTTCGAGCTGTTCCACTCGACCAAGGGCAACCGGGGAACAGGCCTGGGCCTGGCCGTCGCCCGCAAGATCGTGGAAGAGCACGAAGGCACCATCGCCGCCCGCAGCACGCCCGGGGAAGGGACGACGTTCACCATCCGCCTGCCGGTGTACCACACCAATCTGACGGACCCCTCGCAGACGCATGGGCCCAGCGCCCGGTAAACGGCGGTTTTAGAGACCTTATTGTGACACAGGCGTCCCGCCCGTGCCGGCGGCGCGAAGATTCTAGAAATTTTGTTACGGAACTCTTTGACTCCCCGCGCACCAAGCATGGGCGGGACGCCCATGTCACGGTAATGTTCGGCAAAGCCGAACCTACTGCTGCGGCTTGCGCTCGGCTTTCGCGTGCTTCTTGCTCGTGCGGACGGGCCGGCTGCCGTAGCGGGTGCCTTCGCCCGTGTCGTTCGACTTTTCGCCCGCGAGCGGAACTTTTTTCCTTCCATTGCTCGTCAGCTTCTTCAGATCATTATCCTCCGGCTGCCACCAGTGTTTCTTCACGCCCTGCTTCACCAGCCGCACCGCCTCCTCCGGCGAATCGACCAGTCGGAAGATGTCCATGTCTTCGCCGTCGATGAAATCGGGAAGGAGCGTGGCGCGGATCCACTCCATGAGGCCGCGCCAGTAATGGGAGCCGTAGAGGAGGATTGGGAACGCGTCGATCTTGAGGGTTTGAATGAGGGTAAGGGTTTCGAAGAATTCGTCGAGCGTTCCATATCCGCCGGGGAAACAGATGAAGGCCCGGGCGTACTTCACGAACATGACTTTGCGGGCATAGAAGTAATGGAAGTCGAGGCCGATAGTCTGGTAGCGGTTGGCCTCCTGCTCGTGGGTGAGCGAGATATTGAGGCCGATGGATGTTCCCCCCGCCTCGAACGCGCCTTTGTTCCCCGCTTCCATGATGCCCGGCCCCCCGCCGGTGATCACACCGAAACCGGCTTTCGCCAAAAGGCGGCCGGTCTTCTCCGCGGCCAGGTACATCGAGTCATCCGGCTTCGTCCGCGCGCTGCCGAAGAGCGAAACCGCGCTCCCGACCGAGCCCAATACCTCGAATCCCTCGACAAACTCCGACATGATCCGAAAAACCCGCCAACTGTCCGCGGCATCGCCATTGAGTGAAATCGCGTTGCCCTCGTTTCGCTTGCCCATATTCTCCTCTCGGGAAAAGTGCTGAGAATGGATACTCGATCACGCCGGGTACGAGCTGAAAGCGAGGCCGCGGATTCTTCGCGCCGTTCGCCACAGGATCCGGGGCCTCGCTGTCGCTCGTACCCGGCGTGAATGTCTAGACTCAGTCCTCAGTCCTCAGTCCTCAGTCCTCTGTCCTCTGTCCTCAGCACTTCCTCACATTCCCAGCTTCTTCTTCTTCTCTTCCCACTCTGCCGCTTCGCGCTTGTTGGCGGTGGCCAGCGGCTGGCCGGCGCGGATGGCTTCGATTTCCAGGCGGGTCAGGTGAAGCGACTGCGTGTTGTAGTCTTCAAAAGCCTCGGCCGCGATCGGCACGATCGGCCGGACCAATTCGAACATCGCGGTTGCGTAGTCGCGGATTTCCTGCTGCGCGTGGGCGTCCATCCGTAGCGAAAGGAAGTGCATGAGGTTGTGCAGGTCGATCTTCCAGTACCACTCCGTGTAGACGTTGACCGGGAGCCCGATCCGTGCCAATTCCCGGGCCACGCCCTTGTCCATGAGCTTCTGGTAGTCGGCGTAGTGGCCTTCGACTTTCTCCAGGTAATCCAGGAATTCTTTCGCCGTTGATTCGTCGATCGGCTCCTCGCCCCCCTGCCGATTGGTCTTGCTCTGCTTGCGGACGTTGTCGATGTCGGGGCGGTAGAAGCGGTCGCGGACGATGGAGTAGCGGGCGCTGTATTCGTTGACGTTCGCGGTGCGGTGGCGGATCCACTG
>JAQGHP010000285.1 GCA_028288775.1 Phycisphaerales bacterium
CGTGGGAAAATGGTGACGAGACGCACCCAGCCCCGGAGGGGCGTAAGAAGCGTGGAATCGCCAGATGTGATCGATGTCCGCAAGCCGCGTTGGGGCGGGGGACGATCGGAGCCGGGCCGTGTCGGCCCGGTCGGACCGAAGGTCCGCTTGCCGCGAACCGGAGGGTGCGCTTCGCGTCCGGCCGCTCAACCATGGCACAACGGTACGCCCTCTCGAACAGGATTCGGACCTCCGGTCCGACCGGGCCGACACGGCCCGGCTCCGAACATTACTTCCATGGCATGCCTTCCAATCGTCGGACGCCGCTCGGAAATCCGGCGCTTCTTACGCCCCTCCGGGGCTGGACGCTCGGCTTGCATCTTCCCCACGGCTTGCGCCGTGGGCTAAGTTCTTACGCCCCTCCGGGGCTGGTTGCATCTGCTATGTTCGCCACCCGCGGCTCGCGGCGTGGGCTAAGGTCTTGACCCCCCGGCGCTGGTTGGTTGCTTCTGCTATTTTAACACGGCTCGCGCCGTGGGCTAAGGTCTTGCGCCCCTCCGGGGCTGGAAGCAGTTGTTGGTTGACGCCGATCTGTGGACGGATGACGGGCGTGGACAATTAGCGCAGCGCCATTTCGTAGATTCGGCGGAGTTCGGGTTCGCCCACGGGGCGGGGGTTGAAGGTGGCGGTCCATTGCTTTGCGGCGATGGCCGCGAGTTTGGGAAGGGCGGCTTCGTCCGCGCCGACTTCGGGCAACCGGCGCGGTAGGCCGCCGGCCACCAGGAGCGCGTCGATTCGCCGGGCGAGGTCTTCGGCGTTTACATCGAGATCGGAGTACGGATTTTCCGTTTCCGCATTGAAGCGGATGACGTGCGGGAGCATCAGGCCGACGGCTACGCCGTGCACGGTGCCGCAGACGGCAGTGAGGCCGTTCGCCAAGGCGTGGGCGGCGCCCAGCATCGAGTTCTCGATGGCCGCACCGGCAAGGTGCGAGCCCAGGAGCATGGCTTCGCGCGCCGCGGCGTCGTTGGGATCTTGCATGACGCGCGGGTAGGCGGGTTCCAGTAGCCGCCACGCTTCTCTGGAGAGGCGGCGCGACGTCTCGTTGCGGCGCTTCGTGGCGCTGGTTTCCACCGCGTGGGCGATGGCGTCGATGCCCGTGGCGGCGGCGACCTTTGGGGGCTGGGTCGCAGTGAGGTCCGGGTCGAGGATGGCGATACGCGGCAGGGCCTTCTTGTCGCCGCAGGCCATCTTCTGGTGCGTTTGCGGATCCGTGATCAGGGCGTAACTCTGCGCGTCGCTTCCCGTGCCGGCGGTCGTTGGCACCGCGATCATCGGCAGCAGCGGCTGCGAAGCTTTTTCCGCGCCCCAGTAGTCCTGCATTCTTCCGCCGTTGGTGAAGCGGAAGTTGATTCCCTTGGCGCAGTCCATCGCGCTGCCGCCACCGAGGCCGACGATGAAATCGGGCTTGAAATCCTCCGCGATCCGCAGCCCAAGGCCGACGTGAACGGTCGTCGGGTTTTCCTCGACGCCATCGAACACGCGCACGGGAATGCCCGCGTGGTAGAGCGCCCGCACGGCCCGCTCGACGTGGCCCGCGGCGCGAATGTCGGGGTCGGTTACCAGGAGAACGCGGGTCGCGCCTACGGCGGTTGCGATGCGGCCCAGATGGTCCAGATTGCCCGCGCCGAACGCGACGCGCACGCCGGAACCGGGGACGGGAAGGGGGGTCGTGGACTTGGGAATATCGAACATGGTAGGGCTTGCGGAACCTCGTTCTGGTCCCCTCTCCCCCGTACTCGGGGGAGAGGGATAGGGTGAGGGGCCGGGTGTAAGTTTGCGCCATTGGGATCAAAGCGCAACTCGACGTTCGGCCCCTCACCCCTGCCCTCTCCCCCGAGTACGAGGGAGAGGGAGACGGCGCATCACGTGGGCGATGCCGCCTGAAACGCTCGCTGCCGGTAGAGGTGCTCGAAGAGATTTCCCTCGTGCGGCTGATCCCAACTGAGCTGGTAAGTCGGCACCGGGCCGATGTTCAACCGGTCCACGTGCGGGCAGGCCATCATCGCCCGGCGGAACTTCGGGTCGTTCGTCAACACCGTGCCGACGAGCGTGTCGCCGATCGCTTCGGGGATCTTTTCGACGGGGCATTCAATCACGGATGCGAACGGGAACAGATACTCCTTGTTCGCCAGCGCGTGCTCAATGTCGCAGCGCACGATCGTGGGGAGCAGGTAGGCGATTCGCCCCTGCATGACGAGCCGGGGTGAGCCGCGGAGTTTTTCGGTGAGGTCGGTCGCGCCGGGCATTTGTGCGTCGATGGAGGCATTGATCCGCTGGGCCATGGTCGCGTTGGAGAACGCGGCGAGCTGGGCGTTCGGGTCTTCCGCGGGCAGCGCCTTCACGGTCGCGAGCTTGCGGGCGAGGGCCTCTGCGATCTTGTCGGCGTTTTTCGGGGTCCAGATTCCCGAGGCGTTGATGCACGACCGGCCGCCGTTGGCGGCGATCGATCCGACCATCAAGTCCACGTACTTTTCCCATTCGTCCGCGGCGTCTTCGCCGAGGATCACCTTGCTCCACCCTGGCCCGTGTACTTCGACGCGCGGGTCTTTCGACCACATTTTCGTGGTCGAGGCGTCGCCGAAAAGCATCGCTCGATCGACGACCTGCAGCAGCGTGCCCGCCCCGCCGTGATCGGTGGGGTAGAAGCCGAACGCCTCCGCGGGCATGCCCGCGGCGATGAACGACTGAATCATGCGCAACGGCGTCCAGGGCTCATCCCGCCCGGGCTTGAGCACGATCGGCGCCTTGAGGGCCACGGCAGGCGCCCACAGCGAATGCACGCCCGGCGAATTGCTCGGCAGCACCGCGCCAAAAATCCGCCCCTCGCGGAAATAGCTCAGCGTGCGGCCTTCATCATTGCCCCAGCCCTGATCAAGAATCGACAGGTCGAAGCCGCGGGTCAGCCCGGCGAGGATTACATCCATCTCGTCCATCACGCGGTGAATCTTCTTCGCGTTACCCCGGCAATAAGAATGCGGCATGCCGGTGGTCGCGGAAAGGTCGCGGACGTAATCGTCAAAGCTCTGCGGGCAGTCGCCGACGGTGATGCTGCCGTTGAGGAACACATCCGCGGCCTTCTTGCACATCGCGACGAGCTCCTTGACCGTGAACTGCTCGAGGACGCCGTCGTCCATGCGATGCACGTCGCGGCTGATGAGCCCCGCGTTCGCCTGGCTCACGGTGGCGACGGGCTCGCCGGTGGCGTGGTGGACGATCTGGATCTTGTCCACGGACTCGTAGGGCTTGCCATGACGGAGAATGGGAATGTGCAGCATGGTTGTATTTACCTCTCCCGGAAATCGGGCGTTGCATCGTAGGGCGCAAGCGGCACGAGGTCACGCCGATTTGTTAAACCGCCCATCCGGGCGATTGGAACAAACCCGCGATGCGGAAAACCGCGAAGTCGCGAAGGGCGCGAAGACAGCCGCGAAGAAATGCGGGGAGGTGTCGCCACAGATGGACACAGATGAACACACATGGGAAGCGTATCCCGTGAAATGGGCGTCCCGCCCATGCTGGAGGCGTTAGAAGTTTTAGAGGATTTCCGCTGCCAAGCGTCTTCTCAGGTCCGACGCAACTGGCACGGGCGGGACGCCCGTGTCACGTTAGAGCTTGCTCCTCGACTTATCCGTGTTCATCTGAGTCCATCTGTGGCGACACATTTTTTCTCTTCTTCGCGTCTGTCTTCGTGCCCTTCGCGACTTCGCGGTTTTACCCGGAGGTGAGCTGTAAATCCGTTTATCGCGGCGGAGTACCGCCGTCACGGGCGGGCCGCCCGTGCCACGGGAGTTGACTCTGGGATCCTCCGGTTTAGCAACTATTCCGCTATTGGCGAGTAATTCTAAATCATCGGCACCACTATCCGAATTCTCTGATCCAGACGACAGGGAACCCTTCACAGGAGAACCACCATGCGACGCTTCCCCCTCATCGCCTCCGGCGCGGCCCTATTGTTTGCGGGCGCTCTCGCTTTTGCCCAGTACGAAGGCACCGGCGACCTCAAGATCGACAAGCCCGAGGACAAGCAGGACGTGAAGCCCGTCCCCGCGCCCGAGGGGGCGATCGTTCTGTTTAACGGCAAAGACGCCAGCGACTGGACCGGCGAGGACGGCAAGAGCGAGGCGAAATGGGCCGTGGTGGACGGCGCGCTCCAAGCCAAGCCGGGCGGGGGGAATATCATGACCAAGCACCAGTTCGACGGGGCCTACAAGCTCCACGTCGAATTCCGCATTCCCTACGAGCCCAACAACCACGACCAGGGCCGCGGTAACAGCGGCGTCTACATGAATTCCCACTGGGAAATCCAGGTCCTCGACAGCTATCACAACGACACCTACGCCGACGGCGCATGCGGCGCGATCTACGGCATCGAGGCGCCCAAGGTGAATGCCGCCAAGGCCCCGACCGTCTGGCAGAGCTACGACATCGAATTCCATCCCGCCAAGTGCGAGAACGGAAAGGTCGTCGAGCGCCCAACGGCGACGGTCGTCTGGAACGGCGTGAAGGTTCACGACGACACGAAGCTGACCAAGGACGCCACCACCGCCGCCCACGGCGGCGACATCTGCAAGCCCGGCCCACTGATGCTCCAGGACCATGGGCATCCGGTGCAGTTCCGGAACATTTGGGCGCAGCCGGTGAAATAGTCGTGAGAAGGGCGATTCGGGACGGATGAGCCGCGACCGCGCATGGGAAATTAAAATGTAAAGACGTAAAACGTAAGGAGGTCGGGGAATCCGAAGTCTCCCTTACGTTTTACGTCTTTACGTTTTAATTCCCGCGTCCGCCTACGGTATGATGTCTCCCATCGGGACGCGCGACGCCCCCGACGGAGAACCCGCCCATGTCCAAAGCAAACGTAGACCCTTCCGAGCTGCGGCGATTCGCACACGACCTGAATCGTTTCAATAACGAGCTGCAGACGCTCATGTCAGGCCTGCACGGGAAATTGTCGGGCCTTGAGGCCACCTGGCGCGACCAGGAGCAGCGCAAGTTCATGGAGGCGTTCGCCACGACCTCCAAGGTCCTGGGCAACTTCCTCGAAGCCTCTCAACAACACGTATCCTTCCTCGGGAAAAAGGCGACGTTGATCGAGGACTATTTGAAGCAACGGTAGAGGACTGTCAGTGGTCAGTTGTCACTGGTCAGTTGCTGGCGAGGGAAGCAACCGACCACTGACAACTGACAACGGACACCTAGCACAATGTCCAACTCCGCCAAAGTCCAAAACGTCGATGTCCTCAAGGACTTCCGCACCGCGATGTGGACGTTCGCGGAGAAGGCGAATGTCGCGCTGGGCGAGGCGGAGTCGGAGTTGCAGCGGGTGACGACGTGGCTCGAGCACGAGCAGATGGCATACTGGACAACCCAGCTCCGCAAGCGACACGAGGCGGTGTTGAAGGCGAAAGAGGCCCTCCGCTACAAGCAGATTTTCAAGAGCCCGACTGGCGGCAGGCAGTCCACCGCGGACGAGGAGAAGGCCGTCGCCGTGGCCATTCGGCGGTTCCAGGAGGCCGAGGCGAAGATGGCCAACGTGAAGAAGTGGGTCCGCCAGCTTCAGAAGGAATCGCACATTTACAAGGGCACGGTCCAGCGGTTCGCCACATCCGTGACGGTCGATCTTCCCAACGCCGCGGCCAAGGTGGAGCGGATGATCACGGCGCTCGACGGCTACGTCGCCCTCCGCGCCCCGGAGACGGCGCTGCCGACGGATGGCTCGGCGTCGGGTGGCATGTCGCAGGCCGGGCCGGCGGTTTCCGAGCCGGGCGGGGCGTACCGGGATCTGCGGAACAATACGCCCGCCGGCAACGCGCGGGAGGCCGCGGCCAGCGCCAACCCCGCCGGGGCGGCGTGGGTGGCCGGGGAGCTTGCGCCGGGCGACGCTCGGGCGATTGCCGACCTCCCGCTGGAAGGCGGGCCGATCGACCCGGCGGCGTTGGTGGTCTTTGCCGCGGGCATTCAATCGGCGCCGCGGGTCTATTTGGAACGCACCGCCGGCACGTTTCCGGGCGACAGCGGCTGGTACATCGGCCCCGCCGACGGCCCGGCCGCCGGGGCGCTCGAATGTGCCCGCGTAGATGAAATCCTGGCGGCCCGGCCGCAATTCGCCGAGTTGCTGGCGCTTCCTGTTGGCGTGCTGATCGTGATGGACGCCGCGGGAATCGCGGCGTTGCTTAATGCAAACGATGAGGACCTCTGGCCGTCCGGATGAGTGGCGGCTGTCGGTGGTCGTGCATCCGGCTCCAGGATCCGCAGTGTCAGGAGTTCACATGGGCGTCTACGAAGGCCGCGGCCAGATCGCCAAGGGGATCAAGGAGCTCATGACGCGCTGGGGTGAAACCAAGCGCGATTGGGACGACGTCATGAGCGAGGCCCTGGAGCGCGACCACCTCATTCCCTTGGAATCGGACGCCCGCAACGCCCTGGGCGCGATGGAGCACATCGCACAAATTCTCAGCCAGGTAAAACGCGACTGCGGGGAATAGTGCGAAGAAGAGTTGCCGCCACAGATGAACACCGATGAACACAGATAAGACGGGAAGCAGAGCTTTAGCGTGACACGGGCGTCCCGCCCGTGCCCGGTGCGTAGGAATTGAGAAAGCATTCGGCAGCGGAATTCCCCGGAAACTTTAGCGCATCGGGCATGGGCGGGACGTCCATGTCACGGGAAACCGTTTCACATCTGTGTTCATCTGTGGCGGCAAGTCTTCCGGCATTCCTTCGCGTCTGTCTTCGCGGTGTTCGGAACGACGCAAGTTTTCCGTGATTCGGCGTCGTTTTGCGGGTATCCTTTTGCGCGATGACCCAGCTCACCGAAGTGCCCCCACAACCGCAGGTTTCCCCCCCGGCGCACGTAACCGACCGCGATCTGCAGCGGGCGACGCTGCGCGACCTCGTGGCGCTGGCTACCGAGTGCGCTGCGACCGAATCGGAGATCGAACGTCGCTATTACGCCGAGATCGAGGACGAGAAGAAGAAGTTCCAGCGCCTGAACTGGGACATCGACAACCGCATCGGCGTCGCCCGGGACGGCGTGCGGCAGGGGCGGGAGCAGGCGCTGGCGGCGGCCGATTCCAAGTTCCAATCGGATTTGGCGCACCTTCATTCGCAGGTCGAAGACGCCCGGCGGAAGGTCGTCACGAAGTACGATCTGCTGCAGCAGGAAGTGAAGAAGAAGTACAACCACGCCGTCTGGCTTGCCGAGAGCGTGCTGGAAAATACGCAAAACGGCATCGCCGCGGATTTGAAGACGGCCAAGGCGAACGTCGAAGCGCACGTTCAGGCGCTGCACGAGATGGAGTTGCAGGCGCTGCAACTTCTTGCGACGTATAACATGACCGTCGCCAAGCCCTCGGAGAACGAGGTGGCTCCGGCCCCCGCGCCAGAGCTGGGCGAGGCGACGTACGAGAAACAGCGCGGCGAGGCGGACCACCATCTGTCGGCTCTAGGCAGTTTGGTTCTGCCCAAGTTGTTCGTGGGGCTCAATCCCTATCTCGCGTTGCTGGTGCTGTGTGTGATCGCGGCGGCGGCAACGCAAGGGGTGTTGCAGACGTCGCAGCCGCAGCCGGCACCGTTGGCGTGGGCGGTGGGGGGGACGCTGGTCGGGTCGCTGGGTCTGGGATTCCTGCTTAGCCGCTTGTCCAAGCGCAAACTGCTCGACACGTACACGCCGTTCCGCGCCGCGGTCGTCGCGGCCCGCAGTGCAACCGAGGCCGAGTTGCAATTCGCCCGGCTCACCGCGGACGCGCGCGGGGCGCGGGCGGCCAAGCAGCGAAAGGCGGAAATTCAGGCGGCGAAGGAAAAGCTGGCCCCCATCCTCGCGGACGCCACGCGCAACCATGAAGCCACCCTGCAATCGCTCGACGCCGAGACCGCGCAGCACCAGGGCGAGTTGGAAGCCGCACGCGACCGCGGCCGGGCGGAGGCGGCGGAGTCGGAGCGCGTGCAGACGATCGACCTGGCGCGGCGGCGCCACCGCGAGATCGCCCGCGCCCGCGAGCGGCATGAGTCACGCGAACGGCACATCCGCCAGCAGTATGATGAAGGACGCAGCGCCCTCTCGCGCCGGCTCAACGACGGCCTGGCCCGCATCCGCGTGCCGGCGGCAAATTCCGACGGCCGCATGCCCGCCGACTGGAACGACCCCGCCTGGCGCGGCTTTACGCCGCCGGCAAAGTTCCCCGACCTGATCCGCTTCGGCGAGCTCACCGTGGACCTTCGGCGGATTGCCGACAGCGTGCCGCGCCCGGCGGCGCGGGTGCGCGAGGACTCTGGGGGCAACGGCGCAAAATCCGAAGGCGCGCCCGCAACCAATGGCGACGCCACCGGCTCGCGCCTCGAGCTGCCGCCCGCGTTTGCCGTGCCCGCATCCGTCGCGTTCCCCCGGCAAGCTTCGTTGCTCATACAGAGTGACCGCGATGGCAGGGCGGATGCGCTGCGCATCGTGCAAATGGTGATGGCGCGGCTGCTCACCGGCCTGCCGGCGGGGCGGGTGCGGTTTACCATGATCGACCCGATCGGCCGCGGGGAAAACTTCGCCGGCTTCATGCACCTGGCCGACCACGAAGACGCCCTCGTCGGCGGGCGCATCTGGACCGAGCAGGAGCAGATCGAGCACCGCCTGGCCGACCTCACCGAGCACATGGAAACGGTCATTCAGAAGTATCTGCGCAATGAGTACGAGACAATCGACGACTACAACGCGCAGGCCGGCGAGCTGGCTGAGCCATACCGGTTTCTGGTGATCGCGGATTTCCCCGTCGGCTTCGAGGGCGACGCCGCCCGCCGACTGGCCAGCATCGCCAGCAGCGGCGCGCGCTGCGGCGTCTACACCCTCGTCATGCGCGACACGCGCATTCCACTGCCCGGCGGCACGCACCTGGACGAGCTGGAGCGCAACAGCGTCAACCTCGTTCGCGAGGGGGAGCGGTTCGTCTGGCAGGATGAAATTTTCGGACTGTTCCCGCTCACGCTCGACCCGCCGCCACCTGAAGGCGTGCTGATGAAGGCGCTCGAAGTGGTGGGCAAGGCGGCGAAGGAAGCCAAGCGCGTCGAATTGCCGTTCGATTCGATCGCGCCGACGGTCCCGCAGCTCTGGTCGCGGTCGTGTACGGACGAGCTGGAGGTGCCGATCGGGCGGATGGGGGCGACGAAATTGCAGATGCTCAAGCTCGGGCGCGGCGTTGCGCAGCACGTGCTGATCGCGGGCAAGACCGGCTCGGGTAAATCGACATTGCTGCACGCGCTGGTGACAAATCTCGCCATGTGGTATTCGCCCGATGAGGTGGAATTTTACCTTGTGGACTTTAAGAAGGGCGTGGAGTTCAAGACGTACGCCACGCACAACCTGCCGCACGCGCGGGCGATCGCGGTGGAGAGCGACCGTGAATTCGGCCTGAGCGTTTTGCAGCGCCTCGACGGCGAGCTGTCCCGCCGCGGCAACCTGTACCGCAAGGCGGCGGTGCAGGATCTGGCCGCATACCGCGCGTCGCCCGGCGCGGTGCCCATGCCGCGGACGCTGCTGATCATCGACGAGTTCCAGGAGTTCTTCAGCGAAGACGACAAACTCGCACAGGACGCGGGCGTGCTGCTCGATCGCCTCGTGCGGCAGGGCCGTGCCTTCGGCATTCACGTGCTGCTGGGTTCGCAGACGATCGGCGGCACTTCGGGCCTGGCCCGCAGCACGCTGGGGCAGATGGCAGTGCGCGTGGCGCTGCAAACGAGCGAGGCCGATTCACAGCTTATTTTGGGCGACAACAACTCCGCCGCCCGATTGCTGTCGCGCCCGGGCGAGGCGATCTACAACGACGCTGGGGGGCTGGTCGAGGGCAACAGCCCATTCCAGGTGGCATGGCTG
>JAQGHP010000310.1 GCA_028288775.1 Phycisphaerales bacterium
GGCCGCCCGCCGGGTCACGCCCCGTCGTATTCCATGTTGAAGTACGCTTTCTCTTCCGTCTGCCACTGCTCGTGCAGTTCCAGCAGCTGCGAACCGATCAGCCGCTCGCACGCCGCCCGGTTGGGGAACACGCCCACCACCTTCGTCCGCTTCTTCAGCCGCCTCATGATGTTCTCCAGCAGGTTCGTGCTCGTCAGCCGCAGGCGGTGGTGCGAGGGGAAGCCCAGCACCGCAAGGCAGTCCTCCACCCCCTCCCGCAGCATCGCCGCCACCGCCGGCGCGGCTTGCTCCCACCGCACGGCCATCTCTTGGGCCCGGACCAGGCACTCTTGCCTTTCCTCCGGGGCGAACACCGCCGCCAGGTCCTGGTTCAGCCCCTTGAGCTTCTTGTACGAGACCTTCCGGCCCATCTCCCGCTTGAAGTGCACCCGGCACCTCTGCCACGTTGCCCCCTGCAGGTGCCGGGCGATCGCGGCCCGGATCCCCCGGTGCGCGTCGCTGACCACCAGCTTCACCGGCCCCAGGCCCCGGTCCTTGAGGCTCTTGAATACCTCCCCCCAGTTCTGCTCGCTCTCGCTGTCGGCCACCCGCCAGTCCAGCACCTCCCGCCGGCCCTGGGCGGTGAACCCCACCGTCACCAGCACCGCCTGGCCGACCACCTTCCCCTCCACCCGCACCTTCTCGTAGCGGGCGTCGAGCATCAGGTATTCCCACACGGCGTGGTCCAGCCGCCGCTGGCGGAAGGCCGATAACTTCTCGTCCAACTCCGCCGCCACCCGGCTCACCGTCGCCGGGGAGACCTCCAGCCCGCACATCTCCTGCAGCACCTTCTGCACGTTGCGGGTGCTCACGCCCTGGAAGTACATCTCCCCGCAGGCCACCAAGAGCGCCCGCTCGCTGCGCTGCCAGCGGGCGAACATGCTCGGGTGGTAGGGCTCGCAGTTGCGGACCTGCGGCACCGATAATTCCAGTTCCCCCAGCCGGGTCTTGAGCTTCCGGGGCTTGCTGCCGTTGCGGTGGCCCCGGCGGCTTTCGGTCCGCTCGTGCTCGCCCGCGCCCACGTGGGCCGCCGCCTGTTCCCGCATTCCGATATTCACCACCGTCTCCAGCAGTTGCCGCAGCCCCTCGCGGCCGGAGAACAAGTCGTGCAGCAGATCGCCGATCGGGTCGATACTTGAAACAGCCATCTTTCGTCTCCTGGTCAAAGTTCCTGGTAAAACCTTGATCGAGGCGAACGGTGGCTTTCTTAATTTACAGAAGGATATTTACACTCCCGCCATTCCTCTTGTATTAACTTGGTATTGTCTTTGATTTTCCTCTCTGTGCCCTTTGTGGCCTCTGTGCTCTCTGTGATTTCGACGATCAAACTCGAAGCGGGGGACATGGGCGGGCCGCCTATGCCATGGCAAAGCGTTCCCATCTGTGTTCATCTGTGTCCATCCGTGGCGACACACCCTCCGCATTTCTTCGCGTCCGTCTTCGCGCCTTCGCGGCTTCGCGGTTCTCCGCATCGCGGTCTTTTTCAATCGCGCAAAGGAGCTCACTGCATGTCAGATTTTCGGCTGCGTCAGGAGCCGGATCTTCTCGCTCGCCGGCAATAAACGGCCATTCTCGCCGGTGATCTTCATCCCCTCCAGCCATCGCTCGAACTCCGGCGCGGGCTTCAGGTTCAGCAATTGGCGGAGATAGCCCGCGTCGTGGAAGCTGGTGGATTGATAGGCTAGCATGATGTCATCCGCCCCCGGCACGCCCATGAAATAATTGCACCCCGCGGCGGCCAACAGCGTCAGCAAGGTATCGCAATCGTCCTGATCGGCCTGCGCGTGATTCGTATAGCAGACGTCCACGCCCATCGGCAGGCCCAGAAGCTTGCCGCAGAAATGGTCTTCGAGCCCGGCGCGGATGATCTGCTTCCCGTCGTACAAATACTCGGGGCCGATGAAGCCGACCACCGTGTTCACCAGCAGCGGCTGAAACTCGCGCGCCACGGCGTACGCCCGCGCTTCGAGCGTCTGCTGATCGACGCCGTGATGTGCGCCCGCGCTCAGGGCCGAGCCCTGGCCGGTTTCGAAATACATCACGTTTTGGCCGAGGGTGCCGTGGTTTTGGGAGAGCGTGGCCTCATGCGCTTCGCGCAGGAGTTTCAGGTCGATGCCGAAGCTTTTGTTCGCGGCCTCCGTCCCGGCGATGGATTGGAAAGCCAGATCGACCGGCGCGCCTTCCTCGATCGCGCGCAGCGTCGTGGTGACGTGCGCCAGCACGCAGGATTGGGTGGGGATTTCGTACTCACGGATGAAGCCATCGAGCATGTGCAGCAAGGATTTGACGGAGGCGACGTTGTCGGTTGCGGGGTTGATGCCGATGCAGGCGTCGCCGCAGCCGTAGAGCAGGCCGTCCACGATCGCAGCCGCGATGGCGGCGGGGTCGTCGGTCGGGTGGTTGGGTTGCAACCGGATCGCCAGCCGGCCGCCAAGGCCCAGGGTGTTACGAAAACGCGTGACCACGCGGCACTTGCTGGCGACGAGGATGAGGTCCTGGTTCCGGCAGAGCTTCGAGACGGCCGCGACCATTTCCGGCGTTAGCCCCAGCGCGACGGCAGTCAGCGCCTCCGTCATCGTCGCATAATCGAGCAGCCATTCGCGGAACTGTCCGACGGTGAGATCAGCGACGGGCGCGAACGCGGCAATGTCATGGCGATCGAGAATCAGCCGCGTGACTTCGTCGATTTCGGGGGGAATGAGCGGCTCTTGCAGGAAGCGCTGGAGCGGAACGTCGGCGAGCACGGTCATCGCCGCGACGCGCTCGCGCGCGCTGCCCGCCGCCACCCCGGCCAACACGTCGCCCGAACGCGATGGGGTCGCCTTGGCCATCACCTCTTTCAAGTCGGCGAAGGCATAACGGGTTCCACGAACGTTTGCCGCATAGGTTTGCATCGGGCGATCGCCCCTCGCGCGCGGAGGTTTGGGGTGTTCGCGGAATGATACCGCATCCGCGATTATTCATCGAACGTTAGTCAAGCCACAACATTTCCACGCAGAATTCGCTATCGGGCTTCATCCGCTTTGTCGCATCCCGCTCGCTCGAGTGGGAGCCAGTGCGAACACCAGCCGACGGCTTTGATGGATTACCGCAAACGGATCGAGCCCCCATTCGGGAAGGGATTGATTATGCAGAGCGTTCGAAATCGTATTGCCGCGGCAAGAATGAGGCACCTGGTTCTTGGCGCTAGCGCGAGTCTTTTCATCGCAGGCTCAAGCCACGCGGCGGGCATCGTCATCACGGAAGTCGACCCCAGCGGCAGTTCCACAGTCTCCAACACGTACAATGCCGACTGGTTCGAACTCACCAACACCGGCACGGCGGCGCAAGACGTCACCGGCTGGAAGATGGACGACAACTCCCATCTGTTTGCCAACGCGGTTGCACTCCGCGGCGTAACCTCCATCGCACCGGGGCAAACGGTCGTTTTCGTCGAAGGATTGGCCGATGGCTCGACCGACTCCACGATCAACAGCAACTTCGAGAACTTTTGGTTCGGCGCAAACGTCCCCGCAGGTTTCACCATCGCCAATTACGGCGGCGCCGGCGTTGGATTGGGACAGGGCGGGGACGAAGTCAACATCTACAACGCGGGCGGCACGGAAGTGACCGGCGTCGGTTTTGGCGCTACCACGGTTGGAGTATCTCTCGATAACTTCGCCGGCATTGGCAGCCCGACGCAGCCCGATCCGATCATTTCCACGAACAGCGTCGTGGGCGTGAACGGCGGTTTCGGCTCGTTCAACGCGGCTGTGGGCCAGGCCAACGAAGTGGGTTCGCCCGGCGCCGTACCCGAGCCCGCGAGTGCTCTGCTCCTGGGCGTCGGCGCGGGTTTGTTGTCGCTGCGAAGGCCCGGCAAGAAGGCCGGTCTCTAAGCCCGGGCGGAGATCCCAAATCAGGTTCTTAAAACCCGCCAGCGCCGCTCTCGCGGTCGCCGGCGGGTTTTTCTTTGTTGTAGTGCAAGGTGCGGACGCGGACGCCCGCCCCGTGATTCGCTCGGCCAAGTATCTCGGACACGTCATTCGGTGGCCGCGATTCGCTCATTTCGCAATGTCGAGGCGTTCTGGTAACTTGTTGTTGTGAAAAGGGCACACCGGCGGTTTGGGCGGCGGGGATTCATCCTCCTCTTTGGATCGCGGACGATCATTCGCAACGACCCGTCCGTTGCGCCCGTGCAGACCGTCTGCCCGCGCTGCGGGCAGCAGGCGCAGATGGTGGGGAAGACCTACCGGCACTGGTTCACGATTTTTTTCATTCCGATCATCCCGATGTCCAGGGCCAACTCGTTCACGCAGTGCAGCCGCTGCGGGGCGCAGTTTCCGGTGACGCCCGAACAGCTTAGCTCGCGGCTCTCGCAGAGCGAAACCCAGCAGTCGCAGGAGGCGATCGGGCTGTATAACAGCCTGCGCGCTTCGCCGGCCAATTCGGTCACGCTCAATCAGTTGATGACGATGTATGCGTCGATGAAGGAGTATGACCAGGCGATCTCCGCCGCGGCGGACTTCCCGCAGGCGCTGCACAACAGCGAGCAATGCATGACGACGCTGGGCCGCGTGTATTTGGCGAAAAATGATTTGGACAACGCGCTGCAGTGGTTCGACGCCGCGACAAACCGCAACGCGCATCTGGGCGAGGCGCAGTATTACAAGGCGGTTGCGCATCTGATGCGCACGCCGCCGGCGGCGGACAAGGCGGTTGCCGCGGCGCGGGCGGCGCGGAGCGCGGGATATTCCAATGCCGATGCGCTGCTGCGGGACGCGGAGGCGAAGGCCCGCGGGGAAGACGCGTCCGGGGGATAAGGAAGGCCGGAGGGGGCGGTTCACGATGGCAATTCCCTCCAACCGCATTCCTTCAATCGCAAATTGCAAATCGGCAATCGCAAATCTCGCGTAACTTCCCCTTCTCCCGGCGTGTACTACTGCCTGGCAATTCATGTTTTCAGCGGCGGGATCGCTTCATGGGAATCGAGGACCTCAAGCGGTGGCATTGGGCGGCGCTGGGCGCGGCGTTGGGGTTGGGCGTTGCGTACGTTCTGATTGGCATCGGGACGGATCAACTCATCGCCGGCTCGCGGGCGATAACGGTGGCCCCCAAAGATTTCGAAACCTATCTGCACGAGAGGCCCGTGCTCGATATTCCAAGGGTGCGCAACGTTCGCGTCTATCCCAATGGCGAAGTATTGCTGCTAAGCTTCGAGCATTTGGTGCCGCTGTCCCCGACGGACCCCCGGCGGGCGGCGCGACACCTTGCGCCCGATGACCAACGGGCATGGGAATACTTGCATTGCGTGCTCAACAGCCACGCGCCGTATCAGCCGCAGACGGATCTGTCGCAGACGGTGGACGTGACGGTGTACCCGGCCACGCGGACGGTACACGTCAATTCCGACAGTGGACGCATGGCGGGAGCGGAGTTTTCAGGCTGGACGGGTAATGCGAAGGAGTGGCGCGATCCCGGCGCGGGGGAAGGATCGCGTGTCACGCTGCACTTGAGGCGGGCGGAGTATCAACTGAACGTGACCGTGCAGGGTAAAGCCGGAGCCGACGCGGCGGCCGAGTTGTCGGCGCGGCTCAACGGGCACGCGTTACCGGCTTTTGTGGCGGCCACGCCCCACGTCCTGCGGACGACGATCTCTGCCGCGGATTTTGCCGCGGCCGGGGCGCAAACCCTCGAGCTGTCGCGAAGGGACCGGCCGTTCCCCGTCGAACGGTTGCAATTTCTGGACACACACTACACGTTGCTCGATTACCTCCGCTCGGCCGCGGCAAAGAACCCGGCGATCTCCTACCAATACGGCTGGTGGACCGCCCGCAACGCGGTGTTGACGATCGGGGCGCTCAGTGGGCTCATCATAATCGGAGGGATCTGGCCGACGGTGCTGAACGTGATGCTGGGTGCGGGTTTCGGCCGGAAGAAAAACACGGACCCGGACTACGACCTTTCCCGATTCAAGGGTGAGCAAAAGAAAACGCCCGCGGTGTCCGCGAAGGCGGCAGGTGAACAGGTCGAGGCCATGGAGGCACGGCTTGATGCGAAGCTGAAGGAGATGGAATCCGAAGCCGCCACGAAGGCGACCACGGTAGCGCAAAAGCCGCAGGAAAAACCCGTCAGAAAACTCGACGCTTCCGCCACGGAACCAACGGGGGCGAAGCCCGCGGCGACGGGAGATAAGGAATTCACCGGAGAGTTCTATCCCGTCGCGCGCGGGCCAGCGGAGAAAAAGTAGGGCGGTTTGCTGCGCGGTCGAATACGCCTGACGTTTCGAGGGTGTGTGTCGCAATGGTGTGCAGAACCATGTAGGGTGGGTGTACTCGCCCACCGTTCGCCCCGCCGCTGCAAATGGTGGGCGAGTACACCCACCCTACATGGCTGAAGTAGCGGTGGTACACAAGAAGTGTCACGCCACTCGATCAGCTTGAATAAGAAGTTAAACCGCCAAAACGCCAAGACGCCAAGGAAGAGAACACATTTCTGTTTTCCAGAAATCGATCTTGTTCCCTCGGCGTCTTGGCGTTTTTGCGTTTTGGCGGTTCAGTTCTTGCGTTCAATTGCTCAAGGGGCACGACAGGCAGGGCACGCCTCCGTGTTTTCATCGCCTTGGTCGTTCTTCTTTCCGCTCATCGCCGATGCCCGCCTATGTCGATGCGGGCGATCGTTTCGCCGTCGTAGTGGCCGGGGACGACGACCACGCGGTCGACACGCGTTTCCCAGTGGCCGGGGGCGACGAGTTCCTGGCGGGCGGGGCCTTCCTCAAAGTGCCCGGCGACCACTTCCTCGCGCTGCACGTCTTCGTAGTGGCCGGGCGTCACGACGACCTGGCTGTGGCGGTCTTCGTAGTGCCCCGGAGAGATCAACACTTCCTCGCGGGCGACGCGCCGCCAGCCGTGTTCGCGGCGGACGAATTCGCGCACCTCATACTGTGGCGCGACCCATACGCGCTCGCAGACATCCTGCACGACCGGTTCGCGCCAGACGTGATCGCAGACGGTGCGGCTTTGCGGGGCGACCCACACGCGGTCGCTCACTGTGCGGTACGCGGGCTCGACCCAGACCTGGGTCTGCCGGTCTTCGCAGACCGGTTCGCACCAATGCCGCCGCTCGATTTCCGTGCGGCCGGTGTGGAGATCCACGTTGAGCTGAATATCACGGAAGGGGTTACGGTCGCGATGATCGCGGTCATGGTCGTTGGCCTGGGCGGTGCCGGTCATCCCCACGCCCGCCACTGCCGTGCTCGCGGCGAGCACGAGCTTACGGGCGGCGGCGTTTTGCAACATACGACCGGCGGTGGTGAAAATCGCGTTCATAAGTCACTCCCATTTCGTCTTCTGGTGTCGCCCGGTCCGGATAACCCCGGCCTCTCCCACGGGCCGCGGCCGCCGATGCGTGTCACCGTAGAGAGTGACACTACGACGGGCACGTGGTTAGGGGGTTTAGAAAGGAAGAGGCAGGTTGTAATCAGGGGCGGATCGCGGGTTGGGGACGGTCTGGGAGGGGGGCTAAGAAACAGACGATTAAGATTAAGATTAGGATTAAGATTAGGATCGCGCTCTGAGGCGCATCTCCAAGCGCTCCTATCCTAATCCTAATCTTAATCCTAATCCTAATCTTAATCGTCTGTCTTAAAGCTCCCCGTCCTCTTCCTTCTCCGAGTACTCGCACCATGTCTTAGGCGTTTCCCAAACCGTCACCGACGCCAGCTCCGCCCCCGCGCCACCGAGCGGCGGCTTGAGCAGGCGATAAATAACCATCGCGATATTTTCCACCGTCGGGATCAGCTCGCGGAATTCGGGGAGCTCGAGGTTGAGGTTTTTGTGATCGAAGCGGTCGATGACCGTTTCCGCGACGATGCGCTCGAAATCGGGGACGTCGATGAGCACGCCGCTGGGGCTGGCGTTGCCGCGGAGGGTGACTTGCAGCTCGTAGTTGTGGCCGTGGCCGTGGGGGTTGTTGCACTTGCCGAAGGTCTGCCGGTTCTCTTCATCGGAGAGGGCGGGGTTGTGCAGGCGGTGGGTCGCGGAGAACTCGAATTTCTGGCTCAAACGGACCATGGGCAGCTCCGATGCGACGGCCGAGTAGGAAAGAAAAGGGGACAGCGCGAGGCGAATTTCCCGCACGCGCACCCGCGGCCACGCATCCCGCAGGTGATCGAAGAGCGGGACAAGCGTCTGCTCCGGGGCAAGCGTTGCGACATCAACGGCGGTCCCACCCGGCGTGGCCGATAAGCTCCCGCGCACGATGGTTGTCAAAAAGGGGATCGCATTACGCCGGACCACGGCGTCGATCTCTTTGATGTTCAGCAGATAATTGCTGGCTCCGTCTGGCGCGCCCTCGACGGTGATTTGCAGCGTGAGGAAGGTTCCGAACCCGCGCAGCGAGGGGTAGCCGCCGTAGCTGTTGGAGGGCTTGCCGGCCGACTGCTCGTCGTCGGGCGGGGGATTGATCGCGAAGCGGACTTCGCGCGTGAGACGGAACATGGCGGCATTATAGCGCATACCCTCCAAGAGGCTTAGGGGTAGGTGGAGAATGGGCCGCGGCCGCTCCATATCGAACCGCGTGCCGGGAAGTTTTTATGCACGATTTGGCCGGCTCGTGCGCCTAAAATTCCGCAGTTACGCCGCGAATTTGGTCGGCGGCTTCGAGATGGCGCGGGCGGCTACCCATACGGCTCGGATCGGTTGCCGTAAACGCATGATAAATAAAGATTTATTCGCGGCAATTGGGTGGCTCAGAAGGTGATCCCCAGCACCGAAATCCGCCAACTTTTGCGCGCCAAAATCGTAGCATTTCAAGCGACTTTCGCGATAATGAATCTTCCCGTCTGCTCGGCCCCCCAAGAGGGTATTTTTGGCGTGAACCCGCCGGCTGATTCCGGAAGGGCGAGCGGACCTTTATTTGACGAATTTCAGGAGCATTGAATGTCTGAAGAGACGACCACCGGGCTGCCCGGGAGCACCGAGCCCGCTGCCAAACTGATCCCCATTGTCGCCACCACCCCGGAGGGTGCCGCGGTCTATGACGAAGGAATGATCCGCGTGCTCGACGACATCGAGCACGTCCGCACCCGTCCCGGCATGTACATCGGCGGCAACAATACCAAGGGCCTCCACCACCTCGTCTACGAAATCGTGGACAACTCCATCGACGAGGCGCTGGCCGGCTACTGCAAAGTCATCTCCGTGAAGATCAACGCCGACGGCAGCGTCACCGTCATCGACGATGGCCGGGGCATTCCCGTCGGCATTCACCCCGAGGCGAAAATCCCCACCGTCGAGGTTGTGCTCGCCACGCTCGGCGCGGGCGGAAAATTCGACCACACCGAAGGCTCCGCCTACCGCACTAGCGGCGGATTGCACGGCGTGGGCGCTTCGGTCGTCAATTTCCTCTCCGAGTGGCTGGAAGTCGAAGTCCGACGCGAGGGCAAGGTTCACCACATGGAGTTCGAGCGCGGCCGCAAGGCCACCGACCTGAAGGTTGTTCCCCCGGTCGGCTGGACGAGCCCAACGGGCACGAAGATCACCTTCAAGCCCGACCACGAGATCTTCCCCGAGATCGAATACAAGTACGAAGTGCTGGCCAACCGCCTGCGCGAACTCGCCTACCTCAACGAAGGCATTCACATCGTCATGGAGGACGAGCGCACGGGTAAGAAGGAAGAATTCAAGTATTCCGAAGGCCTCAAGGAATTCGTCCGAAGCCTCAACGAAGGGAAGAACACCCTCACGCAGATCATCTCCTTCCACAAGGAAGATCCCGCATCCCGGCTGATCGTCGACGTCGCCATGCAGTACAACGACGGGTACAGCGAGACGATCCTCACCTTCGCCAACAACATCAACAACCACGACGGCGGCACCCACATGAGCGGCTATAAGACCGCGCTCACGGGAACCATCAACCGCTACGCCGAGAGCGCCAAGCTCATGAAAGACGTTCGCCCCAGCGGCGACGACGTGCGCGAAGGCCTGGTCGCGATCATCAGCGTGAAACTCCCCGAGCCGCAGTTCGAAAGCCAGACGAAGGACAAGCTGCTGAACCTCGACGTGGAATCGTTCGTGCAGCAGGCGGTGAACGAGCGGCTGGGCTCCTTCTTCGAGGAAAACCCCAAGGAAGCCCGGGCGATTTTCGAAAAAGGCATGATGGCCGCGGAGGCCCGCGAAGCGGCCCGCAAGGCCCGCGAGCTGACACGACGAAAGAACAGCCTCGAAGGCGGCAGCCTGCCCGGCAAGCTGGCCGACTGCCGCAGCCGCAGCAATGAAGACACGGAGCTGTTCCTGGTCGAAGGGGATTCGGCAGGCGGATCGGCCAAGCAGGGCCGCGACTCCAACGTGCAGGCCATCCTCGCCCTCCGCGGCAAGCTGCTGAACGTCGAGAAGGCCAACCTGGTGAAGATGCTGGGGCACGAGGAAATTCGCACGATCATCAGCGCGCTGGGTTGCGGCATCCGCGACGACTTCAATCTCGAGAAACGCCGCTACGGCAAGCTGATCATCATGACGGACGCCGACGTGGACGGCTCGCACATCCGCACGCTGCTGCTGACGTTCTTCTTCCGCCACATGCAGGAGCTGATCCGCTCGGGGCGGGTCTACGTAGCGCAGCCGCCGCTCTATAAAATCACGCGCCGCAAGAAAACCGAGTACGTGCTCAACGAGCGCCGGATGCGCGAGACGCTCACCGAGCTGGGCCTCGACGGCTCGGAGCTGATCGTCCGCGACTCCGACACGGGCGCCGAGACCCGCCGGCTCAACGGCGAAGATTTGCGCAAGGTCATCGACCTGCTCGCCCGGCTGGAGGAATTGGTAAAGGTGATCGAACGGCGAGGCATCGACTTCGCCGACTTCCTCGCCCTGCGCGACGCCCAGGGGCATCTGCCCCTCTACCGCGTGGTGATTGACGGCGAAGAATTCTTCCGCAAGACGCCTGAAGATCGCGATCTACTGCTTCAGCAGAACAACCTGCTGGTGGACGAGGTTGAGGCCGCCGCGACGGCAGCCGCTGCCGCCGCGGCAGTTGCCGACGGCCAGCCCGCGCAAAACGGGAAGCCCAAGACCCTCACCCCCGCCGAGGAGAACATGCGCCGGCTCCAGAAAAATCAGGAGCTGCACGAGGTGAAGGAGCTGGAGCGCTTGTTCGTCCAACTCCACGACTTCGGCCTCTCCATCGACGACTACTACCTCACGCAGGAGGAATCCGTCAGCGGCGAGAAGCTCACGACCAAGTACGCCCTGCTGAACGAAGGAAGCGTCCACGACGTGGCGGGCGTGTCGCAGATCCTTCCCGACGTCCACAAGATCGGCAAGAGCGGCATGGACGTGCAGCGGTTCAAAGGCCTGGGCGAGATGAACAGCGACCAGCTCTGGGAAACCACCCTCGACCCGAGCATCCGCACGCTCATGCGCGTCACCCTGCACGACGCCGCCGAGGCCGAGCGGATGTTCAGCATCTTGATGGGCGAAAACGTCGAGCGCCGCCGACAGTTCATCGAGGAGCACGCGCTGGAAGTGAAGAACCTGGACGTGTAAAAAACTAGGGGGGGCGAGCACAAAGGCCAAAGAGACCAAAAAGGGCACAGAGAAAGAGTGGAGCGAATGAGCTTTGCGAATTCTCTGGGCCTTTGGGGTCGCTGTGGCCTTTGTGATGTTAGGGGAGAAGTTCGAAGGCGTGGACACCAGTCATCCAGGTAAATTGGGTGTATTCGCCCACCATTTGACTGTCCAATCAAAATGGCGAGCCGGTGGGCGAGTACACCCACCCTACATTTTACTGCGGCGGCAATGGACGATGAATCAAAACCCCAGCCGTTGGATTACGGGAGGCGGCCGCCAAAACGCCAGACTTGGAAGACGTTCATGTTCGTCGTTTTGATGATCTTAGGCACTACGATCGTCAGCTTGATCGCCGCATTCATCGTTGCGAGCTTTCTGATGCCTGCCGGTGGCGGACATTAAAATGGGCGAGGCGCCGCGTTGCTTTCGGTACCTTGCCGACCCCGTGTGTGTCGCCTCGCTCGTTCTCTACACGATCAATCGCTACTTCCTCAAGCCGCATCACATCGGCGGTTGGTTTACGCACGGATATTTCAATGACGTGCTCTGCCTTCCGTTGTTTGTCCCGATGGTCCTTTATACCCAGCACCTGATCGGGCTGCGCAAACACTTCGGCTTCCCGCGCTCCTGGGAAATTTTCCAGAATTGGGCCGTCTTCGCCGTGGTATTTCAGGTAGTGATTCCAAGATTCCCCAAGACCTTCATCGCCGCCGGCGACCCGTTTGACATCCTGGCCTATTTTGCAGGAGGGGTCATCGCGGGGTTCTACTGGTCCGCCGCGGCAAGGCACGCGCGAGCCCGGTCAGAGTTTGCGTAGGAAAACTCGCATCGATCACCGCAAACGGGAAATGCCGGGACGCTGCCCGCTTTCCCGCGCAGCGGCACCCCCTTCTCTCGGAGGCATCTCATGCCATCGGCCCGTCTCCTCGTCGCGTTGCTTTTCCTGTGGCCGTCGATTTGCCTGGCCGGGGCGGACGCGCCGCTGCCCGCGGGGGTTAGGGCCGTGTGGGATCTGGACAGCGCGGCGCGAGACAAGACCGCGACGCGCGAGCGCGTCTGCCTCAACGGCCTGTGGCGCTGGCAGCCGGCGGAGAAATCGTCTGATGTTCTCCCCGCGGGCGACTGGGGCTTTACCAAGGTCCCCGGCCCGTGGCCCGGCTCGCGCGGGGATTACATGTGGGTCGATTCGCAGACCTATTACCCCGCGCCGGCCTGGAAGAACGCCGATCTCGGGAAGGTGGTGGTCGGCTGGTACCAGCGCGAATTTACCGTCCCGGCCGACTGGGCCGGCAGGCGGATCGCGGTGTCGATGGAGTACCTGTACTCCGCCGCCGCCGTGTATGTCGACGGAGCAAAGGTCGGCGAAGCGTACTTCCCCGGCGGTGAGGTTGACATCAGCGCCGCGTGTCATGCCGGCGGCAAGCACGTGCTGTCGGTACGAACCGCCGCCGTCCCCCTGGGCGAGGAGACGACCTACTTCGCCGAGAACGGCGTTGGCACGCACTTCAAGGCCTCCGTCCAACTTCGCGGCCTCTGCGGGGACGTTTGGCTGACCGGCTCGCCCGCCGGGGCACGCCTGACGGACGCGAAGATCGAAACCTCCGTGCAAAAATGGGAAATCGCCGTGTCCGCGGCGATGGCGAAGCTGAACCCTCAAGTGACTTATCGGCTTCATGCCCGAATCATGGACCACGGCAAAAGCGTCCACGAACTGACCAGCGACCCGTTCAACGGATCAGACCTGAAGGACGGCCGATTCACATTCCGCGGCGGATGGAAGCCGGACAAACTTTGGGACCTGAACTCACCCGCCAATCAATACGATCTGCAACTGTCGCTCATCGATGAGAAGAACGCCGCCCTCGACACACTGCCGGAGGTGCGGTTCGGATTCCGGGAGTTCCGGATCGACGGGCGCGATTTCCGGCTCAACGGCTCGCGCTTTCACGGATTCGCCGTCCCGCTCGACAGCGCCCAGATCAGTGCCGCGGCGTCCACCTATTCCGGCGCTCGCGAGACGTTCGCGCGCCTTAAGACCTTCGGCGTCAACCTCGTCTACACCCACAACTACGGCTGCATCCCGGGGACGAACCTGGGCTTTACCGAAATCCTCCGGGCGGCGGATGACGCGGGCATGCTGGTTTCCTTCTCCATGCCCCACGTCGATTCCTACGACTGGAAAAAACCGGGCGATCAGGCCGCCCGCGACTACGCCCGCCACGCCGAATTTTACGTGCGGGCGGCCCAGAACCACCCCGCGGTGGTCATGTACGCGATGAACCACAACCTCTGCGGCTACGCGGACGAGCACAATCCCGACCACATCGACGGCCGGCGCGACATGACCGGCGCAATTCGTCAGCCCGATGACCGCAACGCGCAACTCGCCCTGCGCGCCCAGGCGATCGTCCAGCAAATCGACTCAACCCGCGTCATCTATCACCACGGCGGAGCGAACCTCGGGCAAACTTTCACGCTCAACATCTACCTCAACCACGTGCCCAGCCAGGAACGGTGCGACTGGTTTGAGCACTGGGCGACCGAGGGGATCAAGCCGCTTTTCCTCGCAGAGTACGGGACCCCCAGCGACATCGACTGGACCACCTACCGCGGCTGGTTCCGCGGCGAGCGCTCCTGGGGAAACGGCGCTGTCACGTTCGAAACCTGCTTCCCCGAATGGGGCGCGCAATATCGCGGCGACAAAGCTTACGACATCACGGAAAAGGAAAAGGCAAACCTCCGCTGGGAAGCCAAAGCCTGGCGGGTGGGGAAACCGTGGCACCGTTGGGACTACCCTTACAACTTCCCCAGCCATCAATTCGACGTTCCTAACGTTCTCGATGTGATGGCGATGTACGTCGCCGACGATTGGCGGGCGTACCGCACCTGGGGCGTCTCGGCGTTCAATTCCTGGGAACTGGAGCGCATGTGGACTCTGCGGCCAGGATTCTCTCCAACGAGGAAGACCCTGCCCGTGGAATGGGAGCGATTGCAACGGCCCGGCTATAGCCCGGATTTCCTGGACAGGCGCTTCGAGCAGTTTGAATACGCGTACGAGGCTTCGGACTGGCTTCCAACCTCGGCGGCGCGGGCGGTCATCGCCAACAATCAGCCGCTGCTGGCCTACATTGCCGGCAGCGCCGCACACTTCACGGTGAAGGATCACAACTACCAGCCCGGCCAGACAATCGAAAAGCAAGTCATCGTGCTGAACGATTCGCGCGGGCCGGTGACGTTCGATTGCGCGTGGACGTGGCGTTTGTCGCGGCCGGTCGGCGGCAGCAGCAGGTTCACCGTGGAAACGGGCGAACAGAAACGCATCCCGATTCAATGCGAGCTGCCCGCCGGACTGACGCCGGGCGCGTATGAGTTGGACCTCGTTGCGACGCCCGATGTCGGCCAGCCGCTGAAGGACACGTTTATCTTCCATGTCCTGCCGCTGCCCCCGGCGGCAAAAGTTTCCGGCAAGGTCGCACTCTTCGACCCACCCGGCCAGACCGCCGAGGTACTGCGCCGTTTGGGCGTGGCGTTCCACGCAGTCGATTCCGCGGCGGATCTTTCGGGCTATGACATCCTCATCGTCGGCAAGGCGGCGCTAACCTTGGACGCCGCCGCGCCCGACATCGCCCGCGTGCGGGATGGCTTGAAGGTAATCGTCTTCGAACAGACCGCCGACGTTTTGGAAAAGCGCTTCGGCTTCCACGTCGTAGAATACGGACTGCGCCGGGTCTTCGAGCGGCTGCCCGACCATCCCGTGCTGGCGGGCCTGTCGGCGGACAACCTGGCCGACTGGCGCGGGCAGGCGACGATCATGCCGCGCCAACTGGAATACAAATTTGATAAATACCAGACCCCGATGATCGAGTGGTGCGGTATGACCGTCAGCCATCCCTGGCGCTGCGGCAACTACGGGAACGTGGCATCCGTCCTGATCGAGAAGCCCGGCCGCGGCGACTTTCTGCCGATCATGGACGGCGGCTTCAGCCTGCAATACTCCCCGCTGATGGAATACCACGAGGGCAAAGGACTGGTCCTCTTCTGCCAACTGGACGTGACCGGCCGAACCCAGGCCGACCCCGCGGGCGATCGGCTAGTGAGCAGTATCCTGCAATACGCCGCCAACTTCAAACCCGCCCCAATGCGCAAGGCCATTTACGCGGGAGAGGCCGCAGGCAAGACGTACCTGGAAAACGTGGGCATTCCCGCCCAGGAGTACGAAGGCGGGAAGCTCACGGAAAGCGATGTGCTGGTCGTCGGCCCCGGCGGCGGGCGGGCGCTCGCCGCGAGCGCCCCGGCCATCGCCGAGTTTCTCAAGGCCGGCGGACACCTGCTGGCGATCGGCCTGGATCAAGGCGATGCCCAGTTCCTGCCGTTCAATATCGCCACGCATAAGAGGGAATACATCACGACGACCTTCGAGCCGTTCGGCAAGGATTCGCCCCTGGCGGGCGTAGGTCCCGCCGACTTGGACAACCGCGACCCGCGCGACATTCCGCTCATCGATTCCGGCGGAACGATCTTCGGCAATGGCGTGCTATGCACGGCCAAAGATGCCAACGTCGTGTTCTGCCAGTTGGCTCCGTGGCATTTCGATTATGAAAAGCAATACAACCTCAAGAGAACCTACCGCCGCGTTTCGTTCGCGGTGGCCAGGCTACTTGCCAATGCCGGCGTCGCCGCGCCGACACCCGTACTGTCACGGTTCGCCAGCCCCGTAAACGGCGACAAATCCGAACCGCGCTGGCTCAACGGGCTGTACGTCGACAAGCCGGAAGAATGGGATGATCCTTACCGGTTCTTCTGTTGGTAAGCCGGAGCGCCGCCGGCAATTCATCGAGCAGCATGCGATGCAAGTGAAGAATTCGAACGTTCCATACGATGAAAATCCGAAGGGAACGACACGTCAAACTCTGGATCCCTCGCGATCAAGTTTGAGATAGCAGCAGCTTTTCCAAACCGTCATATCCGGCGGCGACGCCCTTTTCCATGTTCGATTTGAGGACACCGTCGCGGGCTTCGCGGGTGGCGTAGAGGACGCTGGTGGTTAGCGTGGTTTGGCCGGCGGTTTCGGTGAGGGTTTGCGTGACGATGGCGTCGCCGGGATACCAGGCCTGGTCGAAGGCCTCGGTGGCGACGATGCGTTCGGGCGGGGTGATTTCGCGGTAGATGCCGCCCATGCCCATCTCGGCGCCGTCGGCGCCGCGCCAGAGGTAGCGGTATTTTCCGCCGACCCTGAGATCGATTTCGCAGACGGCCAGCGACCATCCGCCGAAGACGCCCAGCCAGCGCTTGACGAGTTCGGGCGTGGTGAGTGCCTTGAAGACCAGGTGACGCGGGGCGTTAAA